>NZ_RAVY01000158.1:0-22861 GCF_003611625.1 Corallococcus sp. CA054B | reverse complement strand
GCGTGGTGGGGGCCGCGGCCTGGGTCGCAGGCTGCGCGGGCTTCTCCTCCGGGCTGCCGCCGCGCAGGAAGAACAGCGTGATGCCCACCAGGCCCGCGACCATCACGCCGCCCAGCGCGCCCATCATGAGCGTGCGTTGCCGGGCGCGCTGCACGTCCGCCGGCACCTCCACGCTGATGTCCACCGCGAGCCCGCCGTCCGCGGGCTCCGCGTTGCCCACGTTGGCGAACAGCGGGGACGCGTAGGGGCCCGTCGTCGGCGGAGAGGGGTAGGGGCCCGTCGTCGAGGCGCCGCCCATCCGGCGGAACACGCCGCTGTTGCCGCCCGCGGCCATGTGCGCCTCGCGCAGGCCCTCCAGCAGCTCGTCCATCGTCTGGAAGCGCCGCGCCGGGTCCTTCTCCAGACAGCGGCGCACCACCATTTCAATCTCCGCCGGCACCGCGAGGTCCGGGCGGACGGACTGGAAGGTGGGGGGCGGTTCCTTGTAGTGGGCGAAGATGAGCTCGATGTGATCGCGCGCGATGAAGGGCGGCCGTCCCATCAGCATCTGGAACAGCATGATGCCCAGCGAGTACACGTCGCTGCGCGCGTCCGCCACGTTGCGCGCCTGCTCCGGCGCCATGTACTGCGGCGAGCCCAGGAACGTGCCGTTCTGGGTGATTTCGGGGCTGACCGGCCCCTCCTGCTGCGGCGCCACGGACTTCACGAGGCCGAAGTCCAGGACCTTCACCAGATCCTGATCCGCCTCATTGAGGATCATGATGTTCGCGGGCTTCAGGTCGCGGTGGACGACGCCCAGCGCGTGCGCCTCGCGCAGCGAGCGGCACACCTGCTGCGCCACTGACACCGCGCGCGCCCAGGGCAGGGGACCTGCCTGGCCGAGCACCTGCTGGAGCGTGCGACCCTCCAGGTACTCCATCGCGATGTAGAAGATGCCGTCGTCCGTCTGCCCGTAGTCGATGACGGTGACGGTGTTCGGGTGCCGCAGCTTCGACGTCAGCGACGCCTCGCGAAGGAAGCGCTTCTGGAAGCCGGGGTCGCGGCTGCTCGGGAAGTTGGGGTTGAGCACCTTGAGTGCGACCACCCGCTCCAGCGGTGCTTGGAGGGCGCGGTACACCTTGCCCATTCCACCCACGCCCAGGGGCTCCAGAATGCTGAAGCGGCCGTTCAACGTCCGGCCGATGAGCGGATCCGTTCCCGGGGCCTCAGGGCTCGGGGAATCGCTCTTGATCATTCGTGTCCCCTAGAAGCTGCGTGCAACATGGTTTCTCCGGCAAAAGCAGCAGCTCCATATCCAAGCACAACTCGCCGGTGCGGCGCACGCCAAGGGGGTCCGGAATCCACCACGTCGGGGCAAGCGCGACCCCGGTCGCAGGGGGGGATGTGAGTCGTGACCTTCGGGCAAGCCCGCATTGCTTTGGATGGGCCTCCCGGATTACGGTTTTTCTTCCTGCCCGCCATCCGGTGGGCCGAGTTCTTCAGATGGCCGAAACCCCAAGAGTCCCCGTACCTCCGCAGGCGCGCCGGCTCTCCGTACAACAGCGCCTGAGCGCGCTGGAGGCGGAGCAGAACCAGTTGCGCCAGGAGCTCGTCACCTTGCAGGGCGAAGTCCGCCTGCCGGGCCTCTACCTGACCGTGGAGGCAGGCGACACGACCGCACTCGTGCCCGCCAGGCAGGTGCAGGAGGTGGTGCGGCTGGTGGCGCTGGATCCGCTGCCCGGCGCGCCGGTGCACGTGTCCGGTTCGTTCGTCTACCGCGGCAGTCCGGCGGTGGTCGTGGACGTGGCGCGCCTGATGGGCGTCAGGCGCACGCCGGATCTGGACTCGCTGCTGGTGGTGGTGGACGCGGGCCGCATGGTGGCGCTGCTGGTGGACCGGGTGAAGGACCTGGTGGAGACGCCGGTGCTGGTGGACGGCTCGCAGAGCGGCGAGGAGAAACTGCCCTGGGACGGCACCGGGCTGATGGCCGGGCTGTGCCGCACGCCGGAAGGCCTGCGTCCGCTCCTGCGCACGAGCGCGCTGCTGAACGGCACGGAGGGCCTGTGAGCGACGGGCTTCTCGACGACGCCACGCTCGCGAAGGTCGAGGAGGTGCTCCAGGGCGCCTGCGGCCTGACGCTCGCGAGCAGCCTGCGTCGCTCGCTGGAGCCCGCGCTGGCCCGCGCGGCGCTGACGCGCCAGATGTCCGAGGCGGCCTTCCTGCGTCAGCTGCTCATTCGCGAGCCGACGGCGGTGGAGGCGTTCATCGAGCACGCCGTCATCGGTGAGACGTACTTCTTCCGCCACCCGGAGCACCTGCGCGCGCTGGCCTCGCGGGCCCGGCTGCACCAGGGCGGCCCGTTCCACGTCTGGAGCGCGGGCTGCGCCAGCGGCGAGGAGCCCTACAGCATCGCCATGGCGCTGATGGCCGCGGGGCTGGGCAACGGCGGGCGCTTCCGCGTGCTGGCGACGGACGTGTCCGGCCGGGCCCTGCAGCGCGCGAAGGCCGGCGTGTACAGTCCGTGGTCGCTGCGGCGCATCGAGCCGGACCTGGAGAAGCGCTTCCTGGTGCCGCACCCGGCCGCGTCGGGAAATGACACGCAGCACAGCGTCTCCCCGGAGGTCGTGCGCACGGTGGACTTCCGCCGCCACAACCTGGCCACGGACGCGGTGCCCTCCCTGGGCTTCCACGCCATCTTCTGCCGCAACGTCCTCATCTACTTCACGCCGGAGCTGGTGCGCGCGGTGCTGAGCCGGCTGGTGAGCGCGCTCGCGCCGGGCGGGCTGCTCTTCGTGTCGCCCGCGGAGGTGCCGCTCACCAACGGGATGGGGCTGGAGACGCTGGACGTGGATGGCACCCCCGTCCTGCGCATGCCCCTGGAGCAGCCGTGGACCGCGGGCGAGTCCGCGACCGTGGCTCCGCGTCGTGACGCGCTCGCGGCCTTCACCGCCGCCGCGCTCAGCCGGCAGACGCCGGTGCCGGGCAGCCTGCGGCTTTCGCCCCGCCGCCCCACGCCCGCGCCCATGCCGGCCATCAATGCGCGGCCGTCCACTCCGGCTCCGGTGCCGGAAGCCCCGCGCGCCCAGGCCGCGAGCCCGGCGGCCCGCGCGGCCAAGGACGCGGGCCTGCTGACGCGGGCGCTGGAGGCGGCGCACGCCGGCCACTTCGAGGAGGCGGAGGCGCTGGCGCGCGAGGCGGCGCGGGCGCTGTCCCCGGAGGCGTACCTGCTCCTGGCGATGGTGGCCGAGTCCCGCAACGACCTGGACGCGGCGGTGGAGGCGGTGCGCAAGGCGTTGTACCTGGAGCCGCAGCTGGCGCTGGGACATGCGACGCTGGTGGCGCTCTACAGCCGGCTGGACCGGCGCGAGGACGCGGAGCGCGCGCGGCAGAACGCGTTGCGCGCGCTGGATGGATTGGATGACGAGCACCCGCTGCGAGGCGTAGAGATGATGACTGCGGGAGGCTTGCGGCAGGCGCTGGCCCCCCGTCCTTCGCAGATGGGCTGGCAGGGCGCGCGCTGAAGTCATGGAGCGCGCCGGTACACGTGAGGTGGGGACAACGTGGAAGCGAAAGGTTTGAAGGTCGCGTCGCCTCAAGGGGCGGATTCGACCAGGCTCAGCCTGCGGACGAAGATCCTCGGGGGCACGGGCATCTTCGGCATCGTGCTGGTCGGCATCCTGACCGTCGCGTTCTGGATGCAGATGAGCGACAGCCTGCTGGATGAGCTCACCAAGCGCGCGCGCGCGGTGAGTATCGGCATGGCGTTCGCCGTGTCCCCGTCCGCGGCGGCGAACGACGCGGCGATGCTCCAGGCGGGCACCGACGCCGCCCTCAAGAGCGTGGCGGACCTCGCGTACATCGTGATCCGCGACGCGAGCGGCAAGGTGCTGGCGCGCTCCGCGGGTGAGCACTTCTCCACCGCCGCCGCCGTGGAGCCCGCGGACGGAGACGGGGTGGTGGACCGCTTGTTGACGGTGGGCACGTTGCCCGTCGTGGAGACGACGGCGCCCATCCTCTTTGGCCCGCCGGGCGGCACGCTCAAGCGCGTGGGCACCGTGCAGCTGGCGCTGGACCGCGAGGCGCTGGCGGACTCGCTGTCCTCCAGCACCTGGCGCACCGCGGGCCTGGGCCTGCTGGTGCTGGTGCTGGGCCTGCTGGCGGCGGCCGGCATGGCCAGCCTCTTCATCCAGCCGCTGGAGCGGCTGGCCCGCGCGGCGGTGGGCATCGCCGCGGGGGACCTGCGCCAGCAGATCGACACCACCGGCACGGACGAGATTGGCGAACTGGCGCGCAGCTTCGCCACCATGGCGGACGCGCTGGTGCACCTGCTGCACGACCTGCGCGGCGCGGCCACGGACCTGGAGCACGAGGCCGCGGGCGTGCTGGCCACGTCCACGCAGCAGTCCGCGATGGCGCACCAGCAGGCGTCCGCCATCAACGAGACGAGCACCACGGTGGCGGAGATCGCCCAGACCTCCAAGCAGGCCACGTCCTACGCGGACGCCGTGATTGCCCAGACCCAGAAGTCGGAGTCGCTCAGCGCCCAGGGACAGAAGGTCGTCACGGAGAGCGTGGAGGGCATGGAGAAGCTGGGCGAACAGGTGAAGGCCATTGCCCTGTCCATCACCGACCTGAACGAGCGCACGCTGCAGATCAGCGACATCATCGGGCAGGTGAAGGACGTGGCGGAGCAGTCCAACCTGCTGGCCCTCAATGCCTCCATCGAGGCGGCGAAGGCGGGCGAGCACGGGCGCGGCTTCGCGGTGGTCGCCACGGAGATGCGCACGCTGGCGGAGCAGTCCCGCATGGCGGCCGAGCAGGTGCGCGTCCTCCTGGGTGAGGTGCAGAAGGGCACCCGCCTGGCCGTCACGACGACGGACGAGGGCAGCCGGCGCGCCCAGGCGGCGATGGAGCTTGCGCGCGGCGCGGGCTCCACCATCCTGGGCCTTTCGGAGGTCATCCGCGAGTCGTCCGGGGCGGCGCGACAGATCGCGGGCAACACGCGGCAGCAGACCATTGGCGTGGAGCAGATCGCCACGGCGATGGGCGAGCTGACGTCCGCCATGAGTGATTCGGTGGAGGGCACCCGGCGCATCGAGCAGGTGGCCGGCAACCTCTCCATCTTGTCGAAGCGCTTCTCTGAACTTGTAGGCAGGTACCAGCTATGAACAGCAACGTGACGGGTGGGGCACGCAAGGCGGCGAAGGTGCTCATCGTGGAGGACACGAAGACCATCACCAACCTCCTGCAGGTCTACCTGATGGGGTGGGGGCTGGACTTCCTGGACGCGCCCAACGGCGCGGTGGGACTGAAGCGGGCGCGCGAGCAGAAGCCGGACCTCATCATCTCCGACGTGCAGATGCCGGAGATGGACGGCTTCGCGCTGTGCGCGGCCATCCGGGGCGACCCGAAGCTGCACGACACGCCCTTCATGCTGCTCACGTCGCTGAAGGACGACGCGAGCCGCCAGAAGGGGAAGCTCGTCGGCGCGAGCGCGTTCCTCAACAAGCCGGTGTCCGTGGACGACCTGCGCTCCAAGGTGCGGGACATCCTCAAGCTGCCGGCCACGAAGTACTAACGGGCATCCATGTCAACCGACGACCGCAAGCTACAGCCCATCGACTTCGACGAGCTGAAGGCCTCGCTCGACGCGGCCCAGATGCTGCTGGAGGGCGCCACCGTGGTGAGCGCCCACAGGCGGCGCGAGGTGCTGCATCAGCGCGCGGTGGCGCTGGCCAACTCGCGCCACGAGACGCGCCAGGAGGTCGTCACGGTGCTCGCCTTCCAGGTGGGCGGCGAGCGCTACGCGGTGAAGATCGACTACGTGGACCACGTGCTGGAGTCGCGCGGGATGTGCTCGCTTCCGGGGGCGCCGCGCCACGTGCTGGGGGCGCTCTTGTCGCGCTCGCGCATCGTGCCGGTGCTGGACCTGCGGCAGCTTCTGGGGCTGGAGGGCGGGGGCATGTCCGACCTGAGCAAGGTCGTGGTGGTGGAAGTGGAGGACGAGGCGTTCGGGTTGGCGGCGGAGGTCGTGGACGGACGGCTGGAGTTGCCGCGCGCGGAGCTGTCCCAGCCGCCGCCGGGGCCGTTCCTCTTCCTGACGCCGGACCGGCTCACGGTGCTGGACCTCACACAGCTGGGCAACCCGGCGGCCGCACGGCGCGGCTAGAGGGGACTGGGGTTTCATGGATCCGCAGTTGCTGCGCAGCATCTGGCCGGTGTTCGCCGCGGAGACGCGCGAGCAGATTCAGGCCATCGGGTCGAAGGTGCTGGGGCTGGAGCAGCCGGCCAGCGCCCGCGACGCGGACCTGCTGCCGTCGCTCAAGCGCGTGGTGCACAGCCTCAAGGGCTCCGCGGCGAGCCTGGGGCTGGACGACATCGAACGCATCGTCCACGCCATTGAAGACGGGCTGTCCCACGTCGACGTGGATCAGCCCATCTCCCGGGGCGCCGTGGAGGCGATGCTTCGGGGCCTCTCCGCCATCGAGAACGCCCTCAACCGGGGCGACGCGGGCGAGCAGCCCGTGGTGGACGGCGTGGCTTCGCTGCTCAAGGCCCTGGGCCACGAGGAGCCGGCCGCCCCCGGGTCCGACGACGCCGCCATCAACGGGCCGTTGGGTGAGGACGGGCTGAAGGCGCTGGTGGCGCTGGAGACGGCGCTGAGCACGCTGGTGTCCCCCAAGGTGGAGGACCGGGCGGGCGCGGTGCGCGCGGCGGTGGAGCAGGCGCACGCCCTGCGCCAGAGCGCGGAGTCCGTCCAGGCGGACGCGGTGGCCTCGCTGGCGGAGGCCGCGGCGCTGGGCTTCACGCGCATGGAGGAGGGCGGGGACGCGGCGGGACAGGCGGCGTCCGAGGTCGCGGGCGCGCTGGTGGACCTGCGCATGGCGCTGAGCGTGGCGGAGGACGCGGTCGCGGCCCCGGAACCCGAGCCCGTGAAGCTGGCTCCGGCTCCCGTCGCGAAGCCCATGGCGCGCGCGAGCACCCCGGCTCCCGAGGGCCGCGCCGGGACGGTGGACCGCGCGGTGCGCGTGTCGGTGAAGACGCTGGATTCGCTGGCGCTCCAGGTGGAGCACCTGGTGTCCGGGCGGGCGCAGCAGGGCCGGCGCACGGAGGGCTTCCGAACACTGACGGATCAGGCGCACGAGGTGCTGCTGCACCTGGAGCGCGCCGCGTCGCAGCTGGCCATGTCCGGCGGCGGATCCGCGCTGGAGCCGCTGCGCACGGGCTTGGGCCTGATGCGCACGATGCAGAAGCGCCTGCTGGAGCATGCGAAGGAAGCACACCGCGACGGTGAGCAGCAGGCGCTGGTGGGCCAGGTCATCCGCGACGACCTGCGCGACCTGCGCATGGTGCCGGCCTCGCAGGTGCTGGAGCCCCTGCGTCGCACGGTGCGCGAGACGGCTTCCCGGCTGGGCAAGGAGGTGACGCTGGAGCTGGGCGGCACCGACGTGCGGCTCGACCGGCGCATCGTGGACGCGCTGAAGGATCCGCTGGTGCACCTGGTGCGCAACGCCATCGACCACGGGCTGGAGATGCCCGCGGCGCGCAAGGCGGCGGGCAAGTCGGAGACGGGCCGGCTGGTGGTGCGGGTGGAGGCGCGGGGCACGCGCATTGGCGTCATCGTGGAGGATGACGGCGGGGGCCTGGATCCGGTGCGCGTGCGCGCGACGGCGGTGCGCCGGGGCCTGATGAGCCAGGAGGCGGCGGACAAGCTGTCGGACGCGCAGGCCGCGCGGCTCATCTTCCAGCCGGGCTTCTCCACGCGTGACGAGGTGACGTCCACGTCGGGCCGCGGCGTGGGCCTGGACGTGGTGCTGGCCACCGCGCAGCGGCTGCAGGGCAGCGCGGACGTGGAGTTCACGCCCGGCAAGGGCACGCGCTTCATCGTGGACCTGCCGCTGACGCTGGCGGCGGCGCTGGGCCTGCTGGTGCGCACCGGCACCACCGTCACCGCGATTCCCTCCGACACCGTGAAGCGCGTGCTGCGGCTGGACGCGGACGACGTGGGCACGGTGGCGGGGCGCGTGGTGGCGCGGCTGGACGGCGAGCAGCTCACGTTCCTGTCGCTGTCGGAGGCCATTGGCCTGCCGCGCATGCCGCTCGCGCTGGAGTCGGGCCGGCGGCAGACCGCGGTGCTGCTGTCGCTGGGCGAGGAGCGCGTTCTGTACGCCATCGACGAGGTGGTGGGGCAGCAGGAGCTGGTGGTCCGCTCCCTGGGCAAGCACCTGCGGGACGTCACGCACCTGGCGGGCGCGGCGGTGCTGGACGACGGCCGCGTGGTGCCGGTGCTCAACGCGCCGGAGCTGCTGCGCGCGGCCAAGCCGGACACGCGCACCTCCAGCGGCGAGTCCAAGCTGCCGCGCATCCTGGTGTGCGACGACTCGCTCACCACGCGCTTCGCGATGAAGTCCCTGCTGGAGATCGCCGGCTATCCGGTGGTGACGGCGTCGGACGGCGAGGAGGCGTGGCAGGTGCTGGAGCGCGTGCACTGCCACCTGGTGGTCAGCGACTGGCAGATGCCCCGGCTGGACGGCGTGGGGCTGGCGCGGCGGATCAAGGGCCACCCCATGTTCCGGCGCACGCCCATCATCCTGGTGACGTCGCTGGACAGCAACGAGGACCGCGCGGCCGGTCTGGAGGCGGGCGCGGACGGCTACCTCGTCAAGCGCGAGGTGGAGCGCGGCAAGCTCCTGGAGCTCGTGCGCCAGCTGCTGCCGGGCTGAAAGCCGGGCAGGGTGGCCTGAAACGACGACGCCCCGTCCTTCGCTCGAGCGCGAGGGACAGGGCGTCTGTTCTTTTCAGCCTCGAGGCGCTTCAGCGCGGGCGGACCCACGCCTTGGGCCAGTCGTCGAACTCGGTGACCTCCTGGTCGTCGACGAGCAGCGTGTACATGGACTCCTCGGGGAAGTCGCCGATGCGCAGGCGCAGTTCCTTGCCCTCCGCCTTGGTGCGCAGCGGGTGGAGCGGGTCCGACGTCTTCACCCACTCCAGCTTCTGCTTCATCAGTTGATCAGCCGTCATAGCTTTGCCTGTGGCCTGGCGTAGATGTTGTCCACGGCCTGGTTGGTACGCTGCGAGCTGTTGATGATCTTGTCGTACGCCTGCGCCTCGCTCAAGCCGCTCTTCTTGGCCTCGCCGACGAGCTGGTCGAACGAGGGACCGTCCAGCCGGCCGTACTTGAAGAAGTCGCGCGCCTTGAGCAGCGCGGATTCGAACGTGCCCATGAACTGACGCGCGTCCACGCGGGCCTTGTGGCGGATGGCGTGCGCGGCCTTCGCGCGGTCCTCCAGCGATGCGCCCTGCGCCGCCAGCTTCGCGTCGTTCGCGGGGATGCCAGCGACCTGCTGCTTGTACCAGGCGCGGATCTCGCTGTTGGTCGTGGGCTTCTTCGCGGCGCCCGCGTCCGCGCCGTTCACCTTGGCCGCCCCTTCCGGGTTGCGCGGGCGCGTGCGCGACGGGCTGCCGGTGGACACGTCGCTGGGAGGCCGGTTGGCCGCCGGGGGCGCCGAGTTCGACCGGGTGGGCTTCGTCGTCGTGTTGGGCTTCGCGTCCACGGAGTTGCTGCGACGCGGCTGCGGCGTCGACTGCGTGGAGCGCACGCTCGAGCTTCGGTTGAGCTTCATGGGGGAGGCTTTCGGGGTCAGGAAGGAAAACCGCTTTCCCTTTTATCGCACTTGCAGGTAGGCGAGTTGCGACCTCCGCCTACCTTTCATGCGCTGGCCCGATGTCCCCTAGCGGTGGGCGGGTACGGGGAAGGCGTCATCCCCTGGCAGCACCAGGGTGAGCTCCAGCCGGGGCTCCGTCGCCACGGCCAGCGTGCCTCCCAGGCGCTCCGCGAGCTGCTGGAGCATGGCCTGTGTCCGCGCCGTCAGGGCCGCGCCAGGGCAGGCCCTGACGCGCAGCAGCCACTGGGAGGCCTCCAGGGCCGGGCCCAGGTGGACGTCCACGGCCACGGCGCCAGCGGTGCCCCTGGCCAGCGTGCGGGCGAGCAGCTCCCAGTCCGCCCGGGCGCCTCTCACCGGCACGGCCCGTTCCGTGGGCAGCGTCAGCGTGGCGGCGGCGCGGCCTCGCGTGGGCGCGAAGGCGTGCGTCAGGACCGGGCGCAGGTCCTCCAGGCCCGGCACGGGTGGTGCCAGGCGCCGGTCGATGAGCTCCTTCTGATCCGCGGCGACCCTGGCGATCCGCTCCAGGTAGCGCTGCGCCTGCGGGCCCAGCGGTCCGCCGGTGCCCTTGAGCATCATGTCCACGTAGCCCTTGATGACCATCAGCGGCGTGCGCAGGTCGTGCGCCGCTCGCGAGCGCCGCTTGTCCTGCACCGCCACGGTGCGCTCCAGGCGCCGCTTCGCTTCCAGCAGCCGGGCCTGCCGCGCGCCCTGCGCCACCTCACGTGCGTGCGCCGCGAGCAGCGCCGGAGCGAACGCGCTGAAGCGCTTCACCACGCTCCGCTGCGACGTCGTCAGCGGCGCGGGCCATAGCTCCAAGAGAGAGGACCGCTTCGTGGCATCCGCGCGACGGGCAGGGACGTTCCCCACCTTCATCACGCACACGCGTCCTTCATAGAGGGCCGCGCCGGTCGCGCCGGTCAGCCGCAAGGACGCCTTGAGGAGAGCCTCCAGGCCCGCGCGCGTTCCTCCGCGCAGCGCCTGCTCGGCCACCGCCGTCAGCGTCGTTTCCATCCTGGCATCGAGGTCGTCCTCGATGCGCCGCCCCATCCAAGCCCCAGCCCGCACGCGCCAAGGAATGGTCATGCCCGTCAAGAGGCGCAATGGCTCCACCAGGGAGCACTTCCGTTCCGCACCAGGCAGCAATCCTTTACCCACGGTGATCGGCACGGGCGGACATTTTTACCGCCGTACGGGCAGGTCCCTTGCGCCAAACCCTTGCTCTTGCTGGGAAAAGGTTTTGGCCAGCCGCTTGCTATCACCTGCCCACGTCAGGCTGGGCGGGAAGGGGCGGATGGGTACTCTCGATTACTACGCGACGATGGCTCGGATGGCGCCTGGGGCGCTCGCGAAGAGCGCGGTCCGCCGGGTCCAGAAGGTCGCACGGCAGGCGCTGTACCGCCGCCGCGAGCAGGTGGACGAGGCGCAGCTGCTGGAGTCGTTCGGCGCCACGCGCGCCGAGGAGCTGGTGACGCTCGCGCTGGATCACCGCACGTCGCGGGCCTGGTGCGAGCTGTCGCAGCGTGAGTCCGCTCGCGCCGCCATCCAGAGTGTTCCGGGCGCGAAGGCTCGCACTGCACTGCGAGCCGAGCGTGCTCTCCGCCAGGAGTGGGACGTCTTCGGCACGCCCGTCTCCTTCGGTGAAGGCAAGCCGGTGGACTGGTCCCTGGAGCCGGTGAGCGGCCGGCACTATCCGGTGGCTCCCGTGGAGCGCATGCCGCTGCACGTGACGGGCATGGATCCGAAGTACCCGTGGGTGCTGGGCCGGCTGGACAGCGCGGTGGCCCTGGCCCAGGGCGCGTGGGTGGCGGACACGGAGGCCGCGCGCTCACGCTTCGCCACCGCGTTCGTCAATCAGACGCTGGACTTCCTGCAGGCCAACCCCGTGGGCATGGGCGTCCACTGGACGTGCCCCATGGAGATTGCCCTGCGCGCGGCCAACCTCGCGCAGGCGCTGGCGATGTTCGCGGACGCGCCCCAGGTGCGCCGTCCGGAGTTCCTGGTGCCCGTGCTGGGCGCGCTCGCGGAGCACTGCGCCTGGGTGGAGGCCCACCTGGAGAACACCAGCGCGGTGCCCAACAACCACCTCGTCTCCAACTACGTGGGGCTGGCGGTGGTGGGGCTGCTCTTCCCGGAGCTGCCCGGCGCGCCTCGTCAGGTGGCGCTCGCGGCCAACGGCCTGCGCTCGGAGATGGAAGCGCAGGTCCACCCCGAGGGCACGTCCTTCGAGGGCTCCATTCCCTACCACCGCCTGTCGGTGGAGCTGTTCACGCTGGCCTTCCTCGTCGCTCGCGGCGCGGGCGTGTCGCTGGGCCCCGCTTATGAGTCGCGTCTGCGATTGATGTTCGTCGCGGCCCGCGCGTGGTCGTCCGAGCACGGCCTGGCGCCTCAGATTGGCGACAACGACAGCGGCCGCGTGTTCCCGTTCCAGGACCGTGAGGATGGTGATCACAGCTACCTCGCGGGGCTGGGCGCGGCGCTCTTCAATGACGCGGGGCTGGGCGGCGGCGTGTTCCCGGACGAGGCGGCGTGGCTCCTGGGCGACGCGGGCTTCGTGCGCTTCCACGCGCTGCCCGTGGCTCCTGCGCCCGCGTCGGTAAGCTTTTCGGAAGGTGGCTTCCACATCTTGCGCGGTGAGGGGGTCGTGCTCACCGTCTCGGCCGGAAAACAGGGGCAGCGGGGCGTCGGAGGACACAGTCACAACGACAAGCTTTCCTTCGAGCTTCACCTCGCCGGCCGCCCCGTCATCGTCGATTCCGGCACGGGTTCGTACACGCGGGATCCGGCCCTGCGCAACGCGATGCGGAGCACCGCGGCGCACAACACGCTTCAGGTGGATGGGGCGGAGCAGGCCCCGTTGGATCCGGCGCGGCTGTTCGCGCTGCCGGAGGATGCCCGGGCTCGCGTCGTGGCCTTCCAGCCCGGCGCGAAGCATGACCGGCTGGTGGTGCGCCATGACGGCTACCGCCACCTGCCAGCCCCGGTAGGGATTGAGAGGACCTTCTTCCTCGACCGGCATGTGCGCGCGCTGGCCGTGGGGGACCGGCTCGTCGGAACGGGCCGTCATGAGGTGGTCGGACGTTTGCACCTGCCGGATGCGCAGGCGCGGTGGTGCCAGCCCGCGGCGGAAGTGGTGGCGCGGGCGGGGCGCGTGCAGGAGGGCCCGGAGGCCTTCGATGCACGGGCCCTGGAGATTGGTCCGGCGGATGCACCCGCGGGTTGGGTGCTCTTCGGGCAGGGGTTGGAGACCCTGCTCGTGCCGTCTCACTACTCGCCCGCGTATGGGCGCGTGGTGCCGGCGGTGTCGGTGGAGTTCCGGAGGCAGCTGACGCCTCCGGCATGGTTGGGGTGGGTGTTCGTCTTCAGGTGATTGGTGTGGGTCGGGACGTGTGAGCCGGCGAGGCCTCACGTCAACTGCTGGGGAGTAACGACAATGCGCGTGATGGTTGGCAACCCGTTGCTGGGTCGGATTCAGAATCGGGAAGCGAAGGTGGGCGTGGTGGGTCTCGGGTACGTCGGTCTTCCGCTGGGCATGGCCTTCGCGGAAGCGGGCTTCCCGGTCACGGGGCTGGACGTCGACCAGCGCAAGATCGACAAGATCGCCAAGGGTGAGAGCTACATCAAGCACATCCCCAGCGCGCCGCTGGCGGAGCTCACCAACGCCGGCAAGCTCAAGGCGACCAATGACTTCGCCAAGGCCCGCGAGCTGGACTGCGTGGTCATCTGCGTGCCCACGCCGCTGACCGCGTCGCGTGAGCCGGACATGACCTTCATCATCCAGACGGGCGAGGCCCTGGCGCCGTACGTGCGCCCCGGCCAGCTCTTCATCCTGGAGTCCACCACCTACCCGGGCACGACCGAGGAAGTGCTGAAGCCCCTGCTGGAGAAGAACGGCCTCAAGGCGGGCGTGGACTTCTTCCTGGCCTTCAGCCCGGAGCGCGAGGACCCGGGCAACAAGGGCTTCAACACCAAGACGATTCCGAAGGTCGTGGGCGGCTACTCGCCCGCGTGCCTCGAGGTCGCCACCGCCCTCTACGGCAGCGCGCTGAAGGAAGTGGTGCCGGTGTCGTCCACGCGCGTGGCGGAGCTGGCCAAGCTGCTGGAGAACATCTACCGCTGCGTGAACATCGCCATGGTCAACGAGATGAAGATGCTCTGCGACCGCATGAACGTGGACGTGTGGGAGGTCATCCAGGCCGCCAGCACCAAGCCCTTCGGCTTCCAGCCCTTCTACCCGGGCCCCGGCCTGGGCGGGCACTGCATCCCCATCGACCCGTTCTACCTGACGTGGAAGGCGCGCGAGTTCGAGTTCCACACCAAGTTCATCGAGCTGGCCGGTGAGGTGAACTGGCAGATGCCCTACTACGTGGTGCAGCGCACGATGGAGGCGCTCAACCAGAACAAGAAGGTCCTCAACGGCGCGAAGGTCCTCTGCATCGGCGCGGCGTACAAGAAGGACATCGACGACCACCGCGAGTCCCCGTCGCTGCGCGTGATGACGCTCCTCAAGGAGAAGGGCGCGGAGATCGCCTACCACGACCCGTTCGTGAAGGAGCTGCACAAGGGCCACGGCTTCAACATGGAGATGAAGTCCGTCCCGCTCGACCCGGAGACGCTCGGCCAGTACGACGCGGTGATGATCCTCACGGACCACTCGCACATCGACTACAACGAGCTGGTCCAGCGCTCGAACATCGTCGTCGACACGCGCAACGCGACCAAGGCCGTCACCCAGGGCCGCGAGAAGATCGTCAAGGCGTAAGCCTGTAACGAACAGAGCATGCGGGCAGGAGGGTCCTCGCTTCACGCCAGGGTGCGTGAGGGGAGGGCCCTCGCCGCGTTTCTGGCTACAGTGCGTGGCCGTGCCTGGCTCCTCCCGTCCCCTGTTCCCGCTGTTCCTGGCCGCGTCCTTCCTGATGGGGGCATCTCCTGCTCCCGACCCTCGCGCCCCGCTCTTGGACGCGATGAGCGCGGAGCTCCAGCGCAACCAGCAGCAGCTCAAGGTGAACGGCCATGAAGCGCCGTACTTCCTGAGCTACGGCGTGAAGGACTACGAGTCGCGGTTGATCATCGCGCGCTACGGAGCGCTGTTCCAGGACGACGACTACCGCGAGCGCAAGCTGGGCGTGGACGTGCGCGTGGGCAGCTACGAGTACGACAGCTCCGTGGCGGACTCGCTCGACTTCGGCTTCAGCACCAGCAAGGGCTCCAGCTTCACCGCGCGCAAGGACGGGCCGCAGGATGACGCGCCGCTCGCGCTGCGCACGGCGCTGTGGCTCGTCACGGACGAGAAGTACAAGGCCGCCCTCTTCCAGTACCTGAAGAAGAAGGGCGAGGACGTCTACTCGGTGGAGGACCCCAAGCGCCCCGCGTCCTTCTCCAGGGAGACGCCGGCCACCTACGTGCAGCCGCCGGTGGCGTTCCCGTTCGACAGGCAGAAGTGGCGCAAGCTGGCGCGCGACGTGTCCGCGCGCTTCAACGCGCACCCGGAGCTGTTCGATTCAGAGGTCCGCATCACAGCGGACAAGGTCACGCGGTTGTTCGTGTCCTCGGAGGGCACGCGCCTCATCACGGAGGAGACGCTGTATGCATTCCACGTCTCCGCGGTGACGCGCGCGCCGGATGGGCAGCTGCTCGACAACTCGCGCAGCTTCTACCTGCCCACGGAGGCGGGGATGCCCGACGAGGCCAAGGTCCACGAGGCGGCTCGGAAGGTCATCGACGAACTGCTCGCGCTGCGGCAGGCGCCGGCCATCACCCCGTACGCGGGCCCGGCCATCCTGGCGCCAGAGGCCGCGGGCGTGCTCTTCCACGAGACGCTGGGCCACCGGCTGGAAGCGGACCGGCAGGACGGCGACACCGACGGCAAGACGTTCAAGGGACAGGAGGGGAAGCAGATCCTCCCGGCGTTCCTGTCGCTGCGGGATGATCCGTCCAGGCGTGAGGTGAACGGCGAGCCGCTCAACGGCTACTACCTCTACGACGACGAGGGCGTGAAGGGGCAGCCGGTGAGCCTGGTGGAGAAGGGCGTGCTCAAGGGCTACCTGATGAGCCGTCACCCGGTGGAGGGCTTCCCCAGGTCCAACGGCCACGGGCGCGGGCAGGGCACGCTCCAGCCGGTGGCGCGCATGGCGAACCTCATCGTGGACAGCACGAAGCAGGTGAGCGACGCGGAGCTGAAGAAGCTGCTCATCGCGGAGGCGAAGCGGCAGGGCAAGCCGTACGGGCTCATCATCCGCGACATCACCGGCGGCAACACCAACACGTCCAGCTACGGCTACCAGGCCTTCAAGGGCGTGCCGCGCATGGTGTACCGCGTGGACGTGAAGACGGGGGAGGAGACGCTGGTGCGCGGGGTGGAAATCGTGGGCACGCCGCTGTCGTCCGTGAACCGCATCCTCGCCACGGGCCAGAAGCTGGGCGTGTTCAACGGCTTCTGCGGCGCGGAGAGCGGCAACGTGCCCGTGTCCACCGTGGCGCCCGCGGTGCTGCTCCAGGAGCTGGAGCTGCAGCGCACCATGGAGGGCAAGGACCGGCCGCCGCTGTTGCCCAGCCCGGCCGCCCCGCAGAAGGGGACGGCCGGACCGGAGGCGAAGAAGGGCTAGCCGACCTTCTTCATCACCACGTAGCCGGCGGCGGGGATGTTCACCGGGGTGTTCCCGCCGTTCAGCGTGGCGCCGTAGTTGCCGAAGTTGCCGCCGCCGTACACGGCCGCGTCGCTGTTCAGCACTTCCTTCCACTGGCCCGGGGGCAGGGGCAGCGAGTAGCCCTCCAGGTTCTTCTTGTTGAGGCTGCCCACCACGAGGAACTCCTCGTTGCCCGACTTGCGCGTGAAGGCCATCACGCTGTCGTCGTTGTGGGTGTAGACGCGCTTCACCTCGGCCGCGGCGCTGAAGGCGTCGCTGCTGTTCCGCAGGCCGATGGAGTCCTTGTAGAAGTTGAAGGACTGCCGGCGGGTGATGTCGATCATCGCGTCCCGGCGCTCGGAGGCGGGCAGGGCGGCCACTTCCGCGAACAGCTTCTTGTCATCCGCGGAGAAGGCCTTGTACGCGCTGTCCTTCGCGCGCGCGTCCGGGGACAGCTCGAAGAGGCGCTCGTAGGTGGCCTTGGTGGTGTCGTTGAACGTCACCTTGCCGAAGTCCACGCCCTTGCCGATGTCCTGCCAGCTCCAGTCGCTGTCCCAGGTGGACGGGTTGCCCCACTTGAAGGAGTTCTGGGCGCCGAACTCGTCACCCTGGAAGAACATGGGGATGCCGGGGCCGGCCATGCCGATGCCGGCGGCGAAGCGGGCGGCGCCGCGCGACCAGTTGTCCGGGAAGTCGGTGGGGTTCGCGCCCTCCGCGGTGTCCAGGGTGCGCTCCGCGTTCCCCACTTCGTCGTGGTTGGAGATGATGGACAGCGCGTGCTTCCAGCCGTCCAGGCCGCGCGGGTTCGTCATCAGGTTCACGAACGCGTCCACGTCCGTCTTCATCCCGCGCGCGGCGGCCTGGATCAGGCCCGGCTTGCTGTTGTCGCGCACCAGCTTGTGCTGGAACTCCGTGTACCACTGGGCGTCGAAGCCGCCGCCCGTGCCGTCAGACTTCGCCGGGCGCGAGATGTCCGGCTCGTAGTCGAACTGCTCCGCCACGGTCCACGCGTTGGGGTTGATGAAGTGCACCTGGCGGTTGATCTCCCGGAGCATCTCCCAGCCGTCCTTGCCGCCCGTGCCCTTGATGGGCTCCGTGAAGTCGAAGCGCAGGCCGTCGAACTTCAGCTCGGCGATCTGCTGCACGGCGTGGTCCACGAAGAGCTGCTTCACCTGCGGCGTGTTGTACGCGGGCACGGCGCCCCACGGGGTGTCGCGCTGCTCGAACTGGCCGGGCTCCTTGGCCCAGTTGAAGTAGGGGTTGCTGGGGCCGCCCACGTTCCACAGGCCGTTGTGGTCGCCGAAGACGTGGTTGTAGACGACGTCCGACACCACGTTCAGGCCCTTGCCGTGGGCCTCGTCGATGAAGCGCTTGAGGGCCTCATCGCCCTCCACCCACTGGCCGTTCTCGTCCTCGAAGCCGAAGGAGCTCTCCGTGGCCAGGCTGTTGACGCCCAGGTAGCCCCAGTTGCGCGGGCCCTCCACCTCGTTGGTGGGCAACAGCTCCAGCGTGGTGACGCCCAGCTCCTTGAAGTAATCCAGCTTCTTGATCATGTCCTCCATGGTGGAGCGGTTGGCGTTGCCCGCCTCGCCCATGAAGCTGCCCACGTGGGCCTGGTACACCACCCACTTGGACGGATCCTTCTCACGCGGGACGTCGTCGTTCTTGAACTGGAACGTCGTGGGGTCGGTGAGGATGGAGCCGCGGAAGTCCACGCCGCTGCCCTTGGTGATGAGGTTGCTCCAGGGGTCGTTCTCCGTGGACGCCCGGCGCTCCACGTCGGACAGCTTGCCGTCGTTGTTCACGTCGTCGCGCAGGTGCAGCTTGCCCTGCGCGTCCTTGTCGAACACCTGGAACTCGTAGCGCAGGCCGACCAGCTTGTCCGGGTCGTTGATGAGCGTCGTCCACGCGCCGGCCTGGTTCGTCATCTTGATGCGGCCGTCGTCGGAGACGTTGCGCGACCAGAAGTCGTTGAGCTTCCCGCCGTGCAGCTTGTCGATGAGGGTGTCGTCGAACTTGCCCAGCCGCTCCTGGAGCTGCTGCTTGTTGAGCGGGTTGCCGTCGCCGTCCTTGAGGACGAGGTACGCGCTGTCCGCGTCCTCCGCGCTGTCGATGTCGAAGCGCATCAGGCCGGTGGCGCCGGTGAAGTAGCGGTCCACCTCCTTGCCGCGCGTGGGGTCCAGGTAGAGCCGGTCCAGGCCGCGCTGCTCGCCCATCATCCGGCGCGCGTAGGGGTCCGGCCGGTCGCTCACGGCGCCCGTGGAGTCCACCACCTCGTAGACGTAGGCCTTGCCCTCCATCTGCGCCCACGCGCCCTTGGCCTGCGTGGTCCAGTTGCCGCCCTCGTCGCGCGTCATGGGGATGCGCTGCTCGCGGCCCTCCTTGTCCGTCACCTTCACCTGCACGGCCCGCGCGTCCGGCGCCCAGAACTTGAAGTTCACGTCCTGGCCGGACTTCTGCGCGCCCATCGTGTGGTACGTCGTGGGCGAGTAGGACGCGGTGGGCTTGGACAGATCCAGCTTGAGGTTGCCCTCGCCCATCACCGCCCACTGGTCCTTGCCGGACGGGCCGTCCACGCTGACGCCCCACTCCCAGTTGTGGGCCAGGCCGTCGTCCGCCACCTTCACCGTGGCCTCGTACTTGCCGTTGCCCAGCGGCTTCATGGGGATGCCGCCGGAGGACCACTGCGCGTTGTAGCGGCCGTCCGCGTCCCAGCTGCCCTTGAGCTTCGGGTTGGTGAGCGCCGCGTGCGGGCCCGCGTCGTACGTGAAGGTGATGGTGCGGGGGATGGGGTTCGCCACCGTCGCGCCGTTCTTCACCGCGGACGTGGGCGCGGCACCCAGCAGCGCCCCCGCGTTGGCGGAGCGGGCCAGGTTGCCGGTGCCAGCCACCGGGGCGCGGGCGCCAGCCGCGGGCGCGGACTCGAATCCAGACTGGTTGCGCTTCGCGGCGGCGGCCTTCGCGGCGGCGGCCTTCTGCCGCTCGGCCAGCTTGGCGGCATCGTTGGTGGTGCTACCCGTGGCGGGGGTCGAGGAGAGTTTCGAGCGGTTGATTTTGGAATCAGTCACGGGGCAATCCTCCGGCGGCCCACGCATAGCGGGCTTGCTCAACTTGTCGGACTTGGAGCCTCCGGAGTTGTGTCCGGTGGCGCGGGAGTGGGCGAATGTGGGGCGGATGACGGTGCAGGCTGGGGATTCCCAGGAACTCCGCGTACTTCCGGGCGCGGAAGGGCCTTGAGTGGGGTCAGCCGGCCCCCCTTGAAGCCCCGCAGGTACACGTAGCGGCGGAAGTCGCGGAGGAAGGCGTCCACGGGCAGGCCGATGGCCTCCTGGAAGCCGCCGATGAAGTCGTGGCCCCCGCGCATGGCGGCGAGGACGCCCCGGACGCGCCTTTCACCGTAGCGCTCCATGAGGAAGGTGAAGGCGTGGTGGGCGGCGCCGTAGACGGTGGCGTTCTCGGTCTCGTAGAGCGACTCGGCGCGGGCGAGCGGATCCGCCTGGGGGTACTGGTGGAGGAAGCGGGCCAGGTCCTCCAGGCTGGGGACGCGGTAGCCCTGGCTGGCGGTGTACGAGGCCATGCCCTCGCTGAACCACAGCGGGATGCCCTTCTTCGTCCAGTCCGACACGGAGGCGGACGCCTGCCACATGAGGCTGTGGGTGAGCTCGTGCAGGAGCAGCTCATCCACCTGCTTCTGGGTGGCGCCGGCGCTCGTCCAGGTGCGGGGGCTCTGGACCTCCACCTGCTCGTAGCGGGCCCAGGCGCGCAGGAAGTCGTAGCCGGAGCGGCGGGCGGCGCGCTCCAGGGCGGCGTGGTTCGGGTGGATGACCAGGGTGACGGGCTCCTGGAAGGTGCCCCAGCGGGCCAGGTGGGGCGCGGCGTTCTCCACGGCGCGGCGGACCATGTCCGCGGCCTGGGAGTCCTTCGCGGAGTGCTCGAAGAGGAACTCACCGCCGGGCAGCGCCAGCGTGGCGGTGGGGTCGACGGCCTTCTTCGGCGCGGAGGCGCACGCGGAAAGGAGCAGCGTCGTCCCGAGCAAGGCGGGCAGCAGGCTCCATCGTCCGGTACCGCCCACCCGCATCCAGCGTCCCTCTAGTTGGCCCCGAGCCAGCGGATCACCGCGCGACCCACGTCCGCGACGGTGGAGAACGACGCTACCTCCGGGGCGGAGGGACCGAAGTAGAGCATGGGCACGGCGTGCACGGTGTGTCCTCGAACCGACAGGTCCTCCACGTTGCCGTGGTCACTGCACACCAACACCCGTGCATCCGAGGGCCGGGTGGCCGCCACTGCGCGCAGGAAGGCGTCGAAGGTGTCGAGCGCCAGGCGGGCAGCCGTGAAGTCCTGGGCGTGGCCGGCCTCGTCGGCGAGGTAGTGCTCGAAGAAGGTGAAGTCCGCCTGTCCCGCGATGCGCCAGAAGAGGGCCGCGGCTTCGCAGGGCGTGCGGTGGGGCACGTCCAGTCCGTGCGCGCGAGCGGCGGCGCCGGTGATGTCGTGGGTGAGGCCATCGCCGGCCCGCGCGTCGTCCAGCGTGCGCAGCGCTTCGCCTCCCGCGGCGAAGGCGAGCTTCGCGGCCGAGGGGCGCACCTTGCGCGCGTGGCGCTCCGACAGGGTGAACTCCGGCGGGGTCGTGGACGGGCGCCGGGGAACGCCGAGCGCGTCCAGGTACGGGGCGGGGTACGCGTTGGCGAAGGTGGCGGTGCGGCCCGCGGCCTTGAGGCGCCGCACGATGGAGCGCTCCGCGAGGAGGTCTCTCAGGGCGGTGTTGGGGTAGCCCAGCACATGGCCGCCCACGAGGACGGGGGCGGGGTCTCCGGTGAGGATGGCCGTCTGGTTGGAGGCGGACTGGGGCCGGCCGGGCACGCCGAAGGTGGGGTCCACCGGAAGGCCCACGCCGCCATGGGGCAGGGCGGGGACGGGGGCGTCCTGGAACCAGGACAGGAGGTGGTCGCGGCCCGCGAGCGGGTTCACGGCCGGGTCCTTCCGTCCGATGCCCACCCCGTCGATGAACAGGACCGCGACGCGCACGGCCTGGGACTGTATCCTCGAATCCGACACGCATGGCCATCCACGGCGACCTCTTCAGCTACCCGCTCCCCGAGTTCCTTCAATGGTTGGACAGCTCCCGCAAGACGGGGACGCTCCAGCTGTCGTGGGAGGCAGGCGAGCGCAAGTTGTTCCTCCTGTCCGGCCAGGTGGGCGCCACCGCGAGCGAAGGCCTGCGCGGCCGGGTGGCCCGCCTGCTGTCGCTGCCGAAGCTGGCGGCGGGCACGCGCGTGCTGGCCGCGTTCGACGAGCTGGCGCGCACGCCGGACGTGGACGCGGCCTTCGACGCGCACGGTGTGCAGGCGCGGTGGGTGCGCGACCTGGGCCGCGAGGAGCTGTTCGCGGCGATGACGGACCTGACCATCGCGGGGCAGGGCACCTTCCACTGGACGGAGGACGCGGACCGCACCGGTGAGGACTGGGTGCCGTCCGACATGAGCATCCGCGAGCTGCTCTTCGAGTCCCTGCGCTGGGTGGACGAGCAGGGGGACGTGGACAAGGCGCTGCCCATCGACGCGCTGAGCGTGAAGGCGCTGTCGCCGCCCAGCCCCAGCCAGCCGCTGATGCACCGGATCATCCTGGCGCTGACGACGACGCCGCAGAACCTGGGGCGGCTGCGGCTGTCCATGGGCGTGTCGCGCTCGTCGGTGACGCGCCGGGTGCACGAGCTGTTGCGCGCGAAGCTGGTGGAGGTGGATGGCGCGCCGCAGGTGGAAGCGGATCCGGTGGCGGAGATGCTGGAGAAGGGCGCGGTGCTGATGCGCGAGGGCCAGTACGACGCGGCCGGCATCGTCTGCGCGTCCCTGCTGGCCAGCGACCCCGCGGACCGGCGCGTGCGCGAGTTCGCGCGCCTGGTGCAGCGCGAGCACGTGGCCGCGCTCTACGCGGACCTGCCGCCGCTGATGGTGCCGCGGCTCATCCAATCCCCGCAGACGATGGTGATGCTCAAGCCGGAGGAGCGGCAGATCGCCGGGCTCGTCAGCGGGACGTGGGACGTGTCCACGCTGGTGCTGGCCAGCCCCGCGCGCGAGCTGGAGACGCTCAAGACGCTGGCGAAGCTGCACCGCATGGGGCTGCTGGATCTCACGCTCCCGCGCTGAGCCCGGGGGGCACGGCCCGGAAGCCGTGCCCCGCCAGCATCAGCCGGCGGTCGGAAGCCCCACGGCGTTGAGGCGCACGAAGACCTGCATGAGGACGTAGAGCGCGAACGCCGCGTCGTCCACGCGCAGCTGCGGCAGCGTGGACAGGCCCTGCAGGCGCAGCAGGTCCGAACCATCCACGTGCAGCAGGAAGGCCTGCTGGGCCAGGGATCCTTCACCCGCGAACGCCATGGCACGGCGGACGGCGTCGGTGCAGGCGGTGACGCAGGTGGTGTAGTCCCCGGCGGTGAAGGCGGCCTCCGCGGCCCGGGCATGGTCGAAGAGGTCCCCCGGCGCCAGCGCGCTGGTGGGCCCCAGGAGCTTGGTGCCCGTGGCCGGCACCGTGGCCACGGCGGCGGGCTCCACGCGCGGCGGGGCGGGCGCCGTCAGCGTGCGGGGCACGGGCGTGGCC
>NZ_RAVY01000157.1:0-22961 GCF_003611625.1 Corallococcus sp. CA054B | reverse complement strand
CACCCCGGCTGTCCATCCTTCGTCGGCAGCGGCGCGATGCCCACCTTGCCCCGGATGGGAGAGCCCTCCGCCTGCGCCTCGCTCCACGCATAGGGCCAGTTGCGCATGAACACCGCGCGGCCCTCCTGGAACACGCGCCGGGACTCCTCCTCGCCAAAGCCCGTGACCGTCTGGGGAGACAGCCCGTCCGCGATGAGCCCATGCAGGTACGCCAGCGCCTCGCGAGCAGGCTCCGTCTCCAGCAGCACGCGCCCGTCCGTCCCCAGCGACTGCCCACCGTGGCCCCAGATGGCCTCGTACACGTTGCAGGTCAGGCCCTCATATTGCCGGCCCTGCCACACATAGCCCTGGATGCCGGGCGCCTTCGCCATCGCGTCGCGGGTGAAGCGCCGCAGCTCCTCGTAGGTGCGCGGCGCGCGAGGCACCAGGTCCGTGCGGTAGTAGAGGACGCCCACGTCCACGTACCAGGGCACCGCGTACGTGCGCCCGTTCATCACGACGGCGTCCACGGGCCCGGGCAGGAACTCCTGGCGCAGGCGCTCGGGAGGAAAGTCCTCGGACAGGTCCGCCACCCAGCCCGCGCGAGCGAACTCCGGCACCCAGACGACGTCCGCCACCAGCACGTCGAAGTCCGTGGCCTTGCCCTGCAACGACGTGAGGAAGAACTGGTGCGCCAGGTCCGACGAATTCGGCAGCGCCTCCGTCACCAGCTCCACGTCCGGATTGGCGCGCTCGTACCGCGCCAGCAGCTCACGGAACGGCTTCGGGTCGCCCCACAGCGGCTGGAACTTGAAGACGATGCGAGTGCGGCCCCCGGTGCCCGCCTCCTCGGACGAGCGCCGGCAGCCCCCCACGGCGAGGCCCAGCGCGACGAAGAGGACAAGGAGGCGGCCCATGCGCCCGGATGACTCCAGCGCGAAGGCCCACCGTCAATGACAAGCCCCGCGCCCGGTCATCCAGGCGACACGGGCACCAGGGCCCCCGGTCCTGGCGCGAACAACCGCCGGGCCGTGGCCCCCACCGCGCGGCACGCGAGCGCATCCACCGCGCCGCCCACCAGCCCACCGGCCAGGGGCACCACCTTGGACAGGTTCACGACGCCCTTCTGAGACGCCTTGCTCACCAGCCGGAAGCCCACCGCGCGGTTGATGCTGCTCAGCGCCTGCATCGGCACGGCCTCCAGCGCGCGCATGCCCAGGTGCTGGCTGACTTCGATACCGGCCTGCTTCACCACTTCCTTGCCAATGTCCCCCACGATGGCCAGCAACGTGAGGGTCCGCACGCGGTCCTCCTCCACGTCGTGCCCGTGGATGCGAGCGATGGCGCCCACCAGCCGCGCCTGCACCGCCCACGACACGCCCAGGCCCGCGGGCAGCGACACCGGCAGGGTGAGCAGGCCGCCCAGCCCGGACAGGAAGCCCGTGGTGAACAGCTTCCCCGTCTCCCAGTGGATGAGCGAATCGACGCGCGCCGCGTGGTCCGCGTAGCGCGTGTCGCGCAGGTACTCGTCCGCCAGCGCCGTCGCGCTGCACAGCGGCCCCAGGCCCTCGAAGCCCGCGTCCAGCACGGCGTTCACGACTTCCAGCGGCTTCGACATGCGTCCACCTTCCACGATGAGGCCAGCCCCGCATCCTATCCCGCGGAGGTCCCCTGCTGGAGCCTGGCCGCTCCACCCCGGTCCCCCTGTCCGGCCTCCAGGCAGTCATGTGAAACCCATACGCGGCGTCCCACGCGAGCCTGCCGGTCCGTCTCAACGCCAGCCATCCCACGCATGGGGTATGGCCAAACCCACGCAATGGCGTGAAGCATGGATTCTTGCCACCCGGCCAGCCTGGGACAGCATCCGCCGTCAATCCCAGACACCCTGAAGGAGCCCTGGATGTACGAGTATCACGTGGATGCCTTTGTCCCGCCCGCCCCCGGCTGCAACGCCACCGACCCGGGCTGGAACCCCAAGCGCTGCGGCGACTTCGCGAAGTTCCTCAACAACTACGCCGCGCAGGGCTGGAAGCTGCACTCCAGCGAGTACCGCGCCGTCACCGCGACCAAGGGCTGTGGCACCGCGACGGGCTCCTGGCTGGTGTGCGTCTTCGAGCGGACGAAGCAGGAATGAACCCGGGCCCTCCGCCCTGGGAAGGCAACCCCTACTCCGCCCTCGCCCTCTTCCCCGAGGAGGCCCGCGAGCTCCAGGCCACGCCCACGCCCCAGCCCACGCGCCTGCCCTGGTGGCTCAACCCGCTGTGCCTCGTCGCGGTGGGGTTCGTCCTGCTGTACCGCCACGCGGTGCCCCACCGCTGGAAGCGGCAGTGCATCTACACGCCCACGTGCTCGATGTACGGGCTCCAGTCCCTCCAGAAGTACGGCCTCTGGCGCGGTGGCCTCCGCACCTGGGCGCGCATCCGGCGCTGCAACGACGTGCTGTTCCTCGGGGGAACCGACCTGCCCTGAGGCGCCCTACTCCGGCGCCGGAGCGGTCGGCTCCTTCGGCGGAAGCCGCGGCAGGCGCACGGTGAACACCGTGCCCTCCGCCGCGGACGACCTCGCGTCCACCGTCCCGCCGTGCGCCAGCACCAGCTGCCGCACGATGTAGAGCCCCAGCCCGATGCTGCGCTCGGAGCGCCCCACCGTCGTCCCGCGCTGGAGCGGCTCGAAGATGCGCGGGAGCATCTCCGGGGGAATGGGGTCGCCCCCGTTGCGCACGTGCACCACGACGTCGTCCGGCTCGCCCCGGCTCTCCACGCGCACCGGCGTGTCCTCCGGGCTGTACTTCAGCGCGTTGCCCAGGATGTTGGACAGCACCTGCGCCATCCGGTCGGAGTCCCACGCGCCCTGCCCATCCCCCACCTGCTCCATCTGGATGGTGCGCTCCGGGTGCGCCGTGCGCGCCTCCTCCACCACCTGCAGCATGAGCGCGTGGAAGTCACACGGCGCCGCGTGCACCGGGATGCCGCCGCCCATGCGCGCCTGCGTGAAGTCCAGCAGGTCGCGGATCATCCGCGTGGCCCGCTCCGCCGCGGACAGGACCCGCGCCGCCGCCTTCGCGTGCCACGGCTGGATGTCGTCGCGCCGGAGCATCAGCGACGCGCCGGTGAGGATGGCGCCCAGCGGGTTGCGCAGGTCATGGCTGACGATGCCAATGAGCTGCTGCTCGAACTCCACCCGCGCCTGCGCCTCGTGCACCAGCTTCTGCCGCTCCTCCTCTGCCCGCCGCCGCTCCGTGATGTCGCGCATGGCGCCCACGATGCGCCGCGCCTTCCCGTTCTCTCCGCGCAGGATGGAGCCCTGCGCCGCCACGTACGCGTACGCCCCGTCCTTGCGCAGCACGCGGTACTCGTCCTGCCACCGGTCCTCGTCCGAATCGAACGCCCGCTGCAGCCCGGCCAGCACCCGCTCACGGTCCTCGCCGTGGATGTGCCGGCGCCACCACGCCGCGTCCGCGCCCACCTCTTCCACCGGGAAGCCGAAGACCTCCTCCGTCGCGTCGCCAATCCAGTGCATCGCGTCCGTCTGGAGATCCAGGTCCCAGATGGCGTCGAAGCTCGCGTGCGCCACCAGCTGGTAGCGCTCCTCGGAGCGGCGCAGCGCCTCCTCCGTGCGCTTGCGCAGCCGCACCCCTTCCGCCTCGCGCAGCGCCCGCCGCACGCTGGGGCCCAGCCGCTCCAGCCGGTCCTTCAGCACGTAGTCCGTGGCGCCGCGCTTGAGCAGCTCGATGGCGCGGTCCTCTCCCAGCGCGCCGGACACGAAGAGGAACGGCGTGTCCGGACACACGGCCTTCGCCGCCTCCAGCGCGCTCATCCCGTCGAAGCCCGGCACGTTGTAGTCCGACAGGATGAGGTCGAACCTCCCCTTCTCCAGCGCCGCGACGAAGGCCGCCCGCCCCTGCACGCACTCCAGCGTCGAAGGCAGCCCGCCCTCCTCCAGCTGCGCGGCCACCAGCTGCGCGTCCAGCGGGCTGTCCTCCAGCAAGAGGATGCACAGGGGCCGCTCCGCCGATGGCAGAGTCGTCAGGTCCAGCGCGGCGCCGCCGCGAGCGCTCACTTCAAGGCTCCGGACGCGCCAGGGGAGCCCGGCGGCGGCTGGTTCACCACCGCCCAGAACAACCCCAGCTCACGCAGCGCGGACACGAAGTCCGGGAAGGCCACCGGCTTCACCACGTAGGCATTCACGCCCAGCCCGTAGCTGCGCGCCAGGTCCCGCTCCTCGCGCGACGAGGTGAGCATCACCACCGGCACCGCCTTCAGCTCCGGGGCGCCCTTCACCTTCTCCAGCACCTCCAGCCCGTCCACCTTCGGCAGCTTCAGGTCCAGCAGCACCACCGCCGGGTGGCCGTCCTGCCGGTTCGCGTACTCGCCCTTGCGGAAGAGGTAGTCCAGCGCCTGCTGCCCGTCGCGCACCACCACGACCTCGTTGGCCAGGTGCACCTCTTCCAGCGCCGCCAGCGTCAGCGCCACGTCGTTGGCGCTGTCTTCCACCAGGAGGATCCGCTTCAGCTCGATCACGCGTGCGTCTCGACTTTCTTCTCCAGCGGAGAAGCCCGGGGCAGGGTGAAGGTGAAGGTCGCGCCCTGCCCCACGGCGCCCTCCGCCCAGGTCCGTCCTCCATGGCGCGACACGATGCGCCGCACGTTCGCGAGCCCGATACCGGTGCCCTCGAACTCCTCGGCCGTGTGCAGGCGCTGGAAGACGCCAAACAGCTTGTCCACGTACTGCATCTCGAAGCCCACGCCGTTGTCGCGCACCCACACCGCGACCTCGGTCTCCGTCTCCCGGGCCCCCACCTCGATGAGGGCCTCCGGCTTGGGACGGGTATACTTCAGCGCGTTCGCCAACAGGTTGTGGATGACCTGCCGCAGGAGCGCCGGGTCACCCTCCACCGTGGGCAGGCTTCCCACCTGCCACGCCACCTGCCGTCCGGTGGACTCCGGCATCAGGTCGCGCCGGGCCTCCTCCACCAGCTGGCCCATATCCACCCGCGACTGGCGCATCTCCGCCCGGCCCATGCGGCTGAACGCGAGCAGGTCGTCCACCAGCGTGCCGCCCTGCTTCGCCGCGCCCGCGATGGTGGAGAGGTAGCCGCGTGACACGTCGTCCAGCTTCGCGCCTGCCCGCCGCTCCAGCAACTGCGCGAAGCCGGTGATGTGACGCAGCGGCGCGCGCAGGTCGTGCGACACGGAGTAGCTGAAGGACTCCAGCTCCTTGTTCGCCTCCTGCAGCTGGGCGGTGCGCTCGCGCACGCGCTTCTCCAGGCCCGTGTTGAGGTGGCGGATCTCCTCCTCCGCCTGCTTCAGGCTCTCCAGCGTGCGTCGCTCGTCGTCGATGTCCGTGTTGGTGCCGAACCAGCGGACGATGCGCCCCTCGCCGTCCCGCACGGGCATGGCGCGCGACAGGAACCAGCGGTAGCTGCCGTCCGCGCGGCGCAGGCGGAACTGGTCCTCCCACAGCGCGCCTTCGCGCAGGGCCGCGGTGAAGTGCTCCATCACGCGCCAGGTGTCCTCCGGGTCCAAGAGCTCGTTCCAGTCCTTCTCCCCCACCTGCGAGGGCGTCGTCCCGGTGTAGTCGTACCAGCGCTGGTTGAACCAGAACATGCGCCCATCCGGCTCCGCCATCCACGCCAGCTGCGGGATGGAGTCCGCCAGCGTGCGGAACTGCTGCTCGCGCTCCTTCAGCTCCGCGGCCAGCGCCTCGATGCGCCGGCGCGCCAGCACCTGCTCCGTGACCTCCCAGGACACGGACACGATGCCGTCCACCTTGCCCTCGGCGTTGAGCAGCGGCTGGAAGGTGAGGTTGAAGTAGCCCTCGGGCGCCTCCTGCCCCACGTCGCGGACCAGGCGCATGGGCACCTCGTGGCCGCGGTAGGTCTCGCCGGTGCGGTAGACATGCTCCAGCTGAGCCACCTGCCCCTGGTCCTTGAGCTCCGGCAGCGCCTGACGCACGGGCAGCCCCAGCAGCGGCCGGGAGCCGGTGAGCTTCAGGCGCAGGTCGTTGGCCATCTCGAAGATGAGCTCCGGTCCGCGCAGCACGGTGATGGCGGCGGGCAGCTGCTTGAGCACCGCGAACAGGTTGCGCCGCTCCGCCTGCGCCGTCTCGTACAGGCGCGCGTTCTCCAGCGCCACGCTGGCCATCTGCGCCAGCTGCACGGCGATGGTCTCGTCCTCCGCGTCGAAGTCGCCCTCCAGCTTGTCGGACACCTGCAGCAGGCCCAGGTTGCGGCCGTCGTGGCCCACCAGCGGCACCGCGAGGAAGCCCTTCAGGGGCAGCGCGGGCGGCGGCGCGGGCGGCGCTTCGGCGTAGTCCGCGTGCTGGCGCAGCTCCTCGCGCGTCAGGCGCAGCGGCCGGTTCTCCTGGCACACCCGGGCGAAGAGGCCGCGCTCGTCCACGGCCACCTGGGCGGCGTCGGGCGCCAGCGGATCATGATCCACCGCGGACAGCGAGGCGAGCGGCGGAGCATCCCGGCCGTCCGCCACCTGAACGAAGGACTGGTTCGCGCCAATCAGCTTGCGCGCCTTGAGCGTCACCAGTTCCAGGATGGCCGGCACGCTGCCCGCCGCGTTGAGCGCCAGGCTCGCGCGCGACAGGCCGCGGAGCTGCTCGGTGCGGCGCAGCTCGCCCGCCATCAGCCGGGCCCGCTCCGCGTCGGCGCGCTTGCGCGCGGTGATGTCCTGCACGGTGCCCACGAAGCGCACCGGCTTGTCGTCCTGGAAGTGCGTGCGGCCCGTGGCGCGCACCCAGCGCTCCACGCCGTCCTTCAAGCCCACGGTGCGGTAGGCCACGTCGTAGTCGCCCCTGCCGGTGGGGTCCCAGCTGAGCGCGATCGCGCGCTGCACGGCCTCGCGGTCCTCCGGGTGCAGGCCCGCGAGGAACTTGTCGTAGGACGACTCCGAGTCGGGCGGCAGGCCGAAGAGCGCCTTGCAGCGCGCGTCCCACTTGAGCTCGCCCGTGACCACGTCCATGTCGAAGGTGCCCAGCTGGGTGGCCGTCAGCGCCAGGCGCAGGCGCTGCTCGCTGTCCACCAGCGCGGCCTGCTGCTTTCGCAGGTCCAGCGTGAGCGCCTCCGTGTGCCGGCGCGAGCGCACGAACTCCGTCACGTCGGTGGCCAGGGTGATGATGCCGGACGCGGTGCCGTCCACCTCCACCATCGGGTGGTAGATGACGTTGAAGAAGACGGAGTCCGGCTGGCCGTCGCGCACCAGCTTCACCTCGAACTCCGGCCGCACGAAGGGCTGCTTCGTGCGCACCACCCCGCGCAGGACCTCCAGCACCTCCGGCTGCGAGGCCATCTCCGGGAACACGTCCAACATCGTCTGGCCCGGCGTCACCCGCCGGCCCACCAGCAGCTCGTAGTAGGGGTTCGCCAGCTCGAAGACGAAGTCCGGCCCGCGCGTGATGGAGATGCCCACCGGGGCCTGCATGAAGAACGCGTGCAGCCGCTCGCGGTGGACGGCCTCCAGGGCGTGGCGCTCGCGCTCGCGCAGCGACTCCTCGCGCAGCTGCACGGCTTCGCGCGCCAGGTACAGCTCCACGAACATGGACACCTTCGCCAGGAGGATTTCAGGCCGCAGCGGCTTGCGCAGGTAGTCCACCGCGCCGTGCGCGTACGCCGCCAGCCACTCCTTCTCGTCGCCGTCGCCCGCGGTCATCAGCAGCACGGGCGTGCGCCGGCTGCGCTCGCGCTCACGCAAGAGGCCCAGCACCTCCACGCCCGTCATGTCGCCCAGGTTCATGTCCATCAGGACGGCGGCGAAGTCCTCGTCCAGCACCCGCCGCAGGGCCTCGCGTCCGGAGGTGGCGCGCACCAGCCGCTGCCCCAGGGGCGTGAGGATGCCCTCCAGCGCCAGGAGGTGCCCGGGCGTGTCGTCGACGATGAGGATGCTGGCCCTGGGGGAAGACGTGGGCACGGCTGCGGCGGCGGAGGACATGGTGGAGGCTCGGGGAACGAACTCCTCTTCCCTTTAGGCTGGCAGGCGCGCGGCGGGGGACGGGCCCGGCTTCGGTGTGTGCCCGTTGACGGCAGGACAACACTCCACGCCGCAACCTGCCTCCTCCCCCCGGTCGATTCCAGCAGAACCCTTGAGCGCCCTCCGTTTAGTGCCTCCCCGTCCGCTGGGAGACGCAACGGGAGGGCGCCCGCCCCCCAGGCCGCACCTCGTTGGTGTTTCAGGTTTCCAGCCCGATCAGGGCGAGGGCAGCCGGCGCAGGGACGTCATGGGGAAGGGCGCCCAGAACGGCGTCGCCACGCTCTCCCCTTCCAGCGGGAACCAGGGCCCGTCCCTTCCCGCCAGGACGTGGAAGTCCTGCGCGGGGGTGAAGCCCTGGCCCATGAGCGCCACCCGCTCCCCCTTCGCGTTGGTGGCCACGTCCAGCACGAGCACCGTGTGGCCGGGGCTGCCGCCCAGGACGAAGAAGTCCCCGGGGCGCAGCTGCTCCCGCGTGGGTCGCGCGCCTTCCGCCTGGATCGACAGGGTGCCCGCGTAGGTGAAGAGCAGGTTCAGGTAGTTCCGGAAGGCCGCCCGCGAGCTGTCCGCCGCCGCGCTCCCCGGCACCCACGTCACCTTCGAGCCGGAGACGCGCGCCCGCTCCCCGGCCGCGTACCGGGGCCAGGACGCCAGGTGGCCGCTGGTGAAGCGGTAGGCGATGCGCTCCGACTGACCGGACGCCCAGCGCCACTCCGCGTGAAGACGCAGGATGGAGTCCGCGCACTGCTGGAGGTTCGCGGTGCCCACGTCCAGCTCCCCCACCGCCGCCAGCCGGGAGTCGGAGGCCGCCAGCACGGTCTTCCCCTGGAAGTCGCGCACGGGGGAGCCCTCCGGGCGCAGGGGCAGGCCGCGCAGCCAGGCGCCGAAGGAGCCCGCCTCCAGGGCCACGCGCGAGTAGCCCTCCGGGGGCGCGAAGGTCTCCTCCAGCGAGCGCACCCGGGCGGAGGCCGGCAGCCACGGGTAGCGCTTCTGCTCCTCGGCCGTGGGGGCGCGAGTCGCGACCTTCGCCCGTCCGGCCGCTTCACAGCTCGCCAGGGGCAGCGCGACGGTGAGCAGGGTGGCCAGTGCCAGCAGGGGGCGGAAGGGTCCCATCGAGCTCAAAGGGCGGACTCCAGGAGGACAAGAGGCCGCGGAAAATCCCGGGCCATGCCCTGGGACACCGCACGTGGGCCGCGGGGTCCTTCCGTTGGACGTGGATCCACGAGGGCGCCAGAGGAGTTCTTCGCTGGACGCTCGCCATGGCGGGCAGGTGCGCCCCGGGGACCGAGCACTACCTTTTGAAAGCCATGCACCGTCGGGCAAGCCTCGTGCTGCTCAATACGCTGTCCCTGTCGCGACTGCCGCTCGCCGCGGTGTTCATCGCGGTGTCGGACCTGCGCATGAGGGCCTTCCTGGTGGTGCTGGCCGCGGCGACGGACTTCCTGGACGGCTGGATTGCCCGGCACCGGGGACTGGCCACGCGCCTGGGCGCGCTCATCGACCCGGTGGCGGACCGCGCCTTCATGGTGACGGCCTTCATCGTGTGTCTGCTGGACGGGCTCATCGACCCCGTGGAGCTGACGCTGCTGCTCCTGCGGGACGTCGGCACGGCCATCGGCTTCATCGTCGCCAGGGTGCGGCCGGACATGCGGGCCATCGAGCTCAAGGCGCGGATGCTGGGCAAGGTCGTCACGACGTTGCAACTCGCGGTGTTGCTGTGCGTCCTGCTCTACCCACCGCTGGTGCGGCCGCTCGTGGCGCTCGTCGCGCTGCTGTCGCTGGCGTCGGTGGTGGACTACACGCGGGCGGTGTGGCGGCAGCGTCAGAGCCGGGAACTGCCGCCGTCCCGGCCGTCCTCGCGCGTTCCCCATGGGCCCACGAGTGCGCCCATGGGGTCCGTGCGGGAGTGACGTGAGCGCCTCACGCGGGCACGGCGCGCGTGTCCACGGACAAGGCCAACCGGGCGCGTTCGCGCTCCATGGCGGCGCGCTCGCCGTCGGACAGGGCGTCCCAAACCTCGTCCATCGTGTCGAGCAGCGCATCCGCTTCGGGTGAATCCCCGCCGGGCGCGCGGGCGCGGACGAGGGCCAACTTGTGCAACAGGGTTCGGTATCGGTCGTAGACCGTCATGGTGGAAACCTCCGTCCGGGAGACGCGGACGGGGCCATGCGGCTGACGGAAGGGGCCTTGGGCTACCGGCGGCGTTGCCTCTCGGCGTCGCGGCGGGCCTCGGCGCCGGTCAGCACGGCGATCTCCCGCGTGTGGCTCCGGCCCACCAGGTTCACGGTGGCGCGCACGCGCTCGCCCTCCTTGAGCTCCGTCACGCCAATGTCCTCACCGTCGCGGACGATGCGCGTCTGGGTGCTGATCTCCAGCGGCAGGCGCGTGCCCTCGTTGTCGATGACGACCTCCTTGTCGGACACCGAGCGCACCTTTCCCCGGTAGATGGCATCCACCACCGCGACGCCCTGCTGGGCGCCCGGAGCAGGAGGCTTCGCCGTGGCGGGAGCCCCGGTGCCCGTGTTGCCCGTGCCGCCCGTGCCGCCCGTGTTCGTCTCCGGGCCCGGGTTGGGCGGAGTCGTCTGCCCCTCCGGGTTCGGCTCCGCGCTGGGGCTGTTCGGATCCGACGCCGGGATGTCCCCGCTCCCTCCGGTGCCCTGCGCGGGCGCGTTGGCGGGAGCCGTCCCAGCGGAGGCCTGCGTGTTCGTCCCGGAGCCGCCCGTCCCTGGCTGCTGCTGGGGCGTCGTCGCCTGAGCTGGCGGCGTGGCCGCGGGAGCCTGCGGCGTGATTACCCGCGAGCTTGGGGGAACGGGGGTCTCCTCGGACGCGGCGTCATTCTCCATCCCGCCGGATTGAGTCCCGGCGCACATCAGCAGGCAGGCCAGACCCGCGATCCCCAATCCCAGCCAGGTGTCTCGCCTCATGCGCCGCGCGCCTCCCTTCTTGGGAAGGTGCACGCGCACGCGGCGCGAACCACCGGCCCGGAGGCCTGGCGGTCGCCTGTCCGTCCGGACTGCCAACCCACGACCCGGCGCCTGCCCGGAAGAAAAGGAAACGCCCCCGGTCCCACGAAGGGACACGGGGGCGTCAGGCCCACGGGCGCGAAGTCGCCGCCGCTACGGCAGCGGAAGCGGACCGCCGCACTGGGGCAGCGATTGCGCCAGCTTCACGGCCTCGGCCGCCTGCACCAGGCCGTAGCCGTACTTCACGTCCTTGCCCGGCGTCGCCTTGTCGTCCTTCGCCGTCTTCTCGATGACGTCGCGCACCTGCGCGGCGCTCAGGCCCCGACAGGCGCTGAACACCAGCGCGGCGACGCCCGACACATGCGGGGTGGCCATGGAGGTGCCCGACTCGCGCTGGTAGTCCAGGCCGGTGATGGACACCGTCACATCCTGGCCCATCATCTTCTTGAGGGACGCGCCGGCCGCCATGGACACCGACACCGTGGGCACCCAGTGCGAGTTCGCGGAGCCCAGCGTGAAGGTGCCCTCCCCGTCGTCCTCCACGTTGTTGCCGATGATGACCGCGCGGGCGCCGGCCTGGATGACGTTGCGCGCCTTCTCCTCGAAGAACAGGTCGCCGCGGTCCACGTAGGCGACGAAGCCGTCGCAGGTGGCGGACTCACCGCACGCCGCGCGGTCCGCGCCCAGGCCGCAGTTGACCAGCCGGCCCGTGTACGTGCCCTGCGCGGTGTGCGTGAGCGGCGACGAGGCGATGGGCGACGACGCCGCGCTCACCGAGGACAGCGACGCCGCCCCCTGCACCGTGGCGCTCAGCACGTTCACGCCCGGCCCCACCACGGACAGCTCCTGGCCGAACTGCGAGAAGGGCGCGTACTCGCCCTGCATGTCCACCGCGCCCACCGCCATCACGGACGGCAGGTACGCGGCCGGATACGCGATGCCGAGCTTGCCGTCGTTGCCGCTGGCCGCGATGGACAGCATGCCGTTGCCGTCCTCCCAGACCTTCTCGAACATGGTCTGCTCGGTCTCGGACGGGTCCGGCGCGCCCAATGACAGCGAGGCAACGCGCGCCCCCTGCGCATGGCACCACTCCACCGCCGCGATGACGTCGTCCGTGCGGCCGCCACCGTCCGTGTCCAGCACGCGCGCGACGAGCAGCGACGCGCCCGGCGCCACGCCCACCACGCCGTTCGGCTCATCCCCGGGCGCCACGCGCGCGCCGGAGCCCGCGCCGAACTGCGCCAGGATGGTCGCGGCCACGTGCGTGCCGTGGCCGCCGCCCACCGTCACCACGCCCTGGGACTCGCTCTGGTCGGACGGGTCCTCGTCCTTGTCGACGAAGTCCTTGCCCATGAGGAACGCCGCCTTCAGCTCCGGGTGCTTGCTGTCCCAGCCGCTGTCGATGACGCACACCTTCACGCCCTCGCCCGTGGGCGCGCCGGGGTCGATGACGCCGTCGTTGTTCGCGTCCCACACCTGCGGGGCCTGGATCAGCTTCAGCCCCTCCGTGTACTCGCCCACCGAACCCTGCGTGGTGTACGCGCCCTGCCACGACGCCAGCGGCGGGGGCGTGGGCAGGCCCAGCGCGCGCACGCGGCGGTTGGGCGTCACGGAGACCACGTCCGGGCGGAGCTTCAGCGCGGCGATGGCCTCCGGCGACAGCCGGGCGGACACCACGTTCATGTTCGGGATGCGGCGCATCACCGTGCCGCCCTCGCGCTCCACGGCCGACGCGATGTCCGCCGACGCGGCCAGCGCGCTCGCGGTCACCTTCGGCTTGTAGGTGATGATGACGCCGTCCGCCGCCGTGTCCGTGCTCAGCGGGGAGACCCCCGGCTTCGGCAGCGACACCTCCGCGGTGCCAGGACACGCCTGGGGCAGGACGTCGATGGGTTCAGGGTCAGTGCCACAGCCGCTCGCCACCAGTCCGGACAACCCGAGCCCAAGCCAAAGCCAACGCTTCATGGGGTGTATCTCCTTCGCCCGGCCAACGTGGATTACCGCGCCGTGACCCGCCGCCCCCGGAAAGGGGGCCGGGAAGAACGGGCCAACCCTGCTTCCCGTTCCCACGACGATTTAAGCATGGACGTAGGACGACTGCTCGGGCGGCTGTCGTGCGCCTGACGGCCATCCGGTGCCAGTCCAACGTGAGGCCCTCAACGCTGATGAGGGGCGCCTCGTTCGCGGAAGGACCTCCGGCCCGGCATGACGCACCGGGCCCGGGCTCCCAGCAGGGCTCAGGCGTCGGAAGGATCCACGCCGAAGATGCGCTGGGCATCCACCGCGTAGGCCGCCAGCTGACGCTCGGTCTCCGCAGCGTCCCAGCCCAGGCGTGGCGCCATCACCTCGGCGGCGCGGACGGCGGCGGCGCGGCCCTGGTCGCGCGTCTCGAACGCGACCTTGAGGCGGCGGATGAGCAGGTCCGCCAGCGTCTGGACCATCTCATGGGACACACCCCAGGCGGCCTCGGCGCGGCGGTAGGGCAGGCCCTCCACGAGCGGCTCGGCCAGTTCGGGCGACTCTCGAGTGAGCGCCCACACCGCGTGCCAGCGGCTGCCGTACGCGCGCACCAGGTGCTCGCCCGTGGCCGCATCCCCCACCTCCTGCCTGGCCGCCGCGAGCTCCGCGTCCAGCTTGAGGATGTCGCCGCCCGGCAGGGGCTGCTCGTGGGTGACGGGCTTCTTGTGCGGGAGGGACAGGTGGCGCTCCACGGCGTTGACCACGTCGCGGGCCATGACCCGGAAGGTGGTGAGCTTGCCGCCGCTGATGGCCAGCACGCCGGACGGGCTCACGTCGATGGAGTGCTCGCGGCTGGCGCTGCCCGCGTCGCGGTTGCCGTGATAGCCGCTCGCCGCGAGCGGGCGGATGCCAGCCCAGGCGCTGACCATGTCCTCGCGGGTGAGGTTCGCCTCGGGGAAGAACGCATTGGCGGAGGAGAGCAGGTAGGCCACGTCCGCCTCGCTCGCGCGCACCTCGGCCGGATGGGCGCGGGTGGCGGTCTCCGTCGTGCCAATGAGGGTGAACGCATCCGCGGGCAGGATGAACATCACGCGGCCATCCACGGGCGACAGGAGCGTGAGCGCATCCCCGATGTTCAGCCGCGAGCGGGGCACGGCGATGTGCACGCCCTTGCTGCCGCGCACCGCGGGCCCCGTGCGCTCCTGCTGCGAATCCAGCCGGCGGATCTCATCGCTCCAGGGCCCGGTCGCGTTGACCACGGCGCGCGCGCGCGCGGTGTGCTCCAGGCCGGTGAGGTGATCCACCACCACCGCGCCCTTCACCTTGCCGTCCTCCAGCACCAGCCGCTTCACGGAGGCGTGGTTGAGCACCACCGCGCCGGCCTCGCTCGCGCCCAGCGCGTTGGCCAGCGTGAGGCGCGCGTCGTCGGTGGCCGCGTCGTAGTAGCGGGCACCGCCCTTGAGCCCCTCGGAGCGGATGCCGGGCTCGGCCTCCACCACCTGCTTGAGTGACAGGCGCTGATACGCCTTCACGTTCCGGAACAGGGACAGGGCGTCGTACAGCATCAGGCCCGCGTTGAGCTTCCAGCGCGGCACGCGAGCCCCTTCGTAGACGGGCCAGACGAAGGCCAGCGGGCGCACCAGGTGGGGCGCCAGGTGGAGCAGGCGGCGCCGCTCGATGCTCGACTCGAAGACGAGCCCCAGGTGGCCATGCTCCAGGTAGCGCAGGCCGCCGTGGATGAGGCGCGACGAGCGGCTGGACGTCCCGCTGGCGAAGTCCTCGCGCTCCACCAGGGCCACCTTCAGGCCCCGCAGCGCCGCGTCCCGAGCAGCACCCGCCCCCGTCACCCCGCCGCCGATGACGAGCAGGTCGAACGACTCACTCCCCAGCGCACGCAGACGGTCGGCGCGCGAGGGCGGGGCAGGAACCTCCGTGGAGGCAGGCAGGGAACGCAGCGCGGCGGATTCGGAACGCACGTGACGAGTCTATGACGGGAAGTCTGTGGCCGCAGCGGATTCCGCTGCAATGCGTCAAGCGGTCCACGGGGTCATGGGACTGGGCGGCAAGGAACTGTCGCGCAGCGAGCGGCGGAGGCCGCCTTGCGTGTCGGAGGGAGGACGGATAGGCAGGCAGCCGCCTCACCTCCCCCGTCCTGGACGCTCCGCCGCCGCCCCCCGAACCGCTGTGTGGGATACCCGAGACCGACGAGACCTGGCGTTCCTGGGACTGTGGGTCCTGGTGTACGGGCTCGCGGTCGCGCCGGTGCTGCACGCGGTGGTGGGACACGGTGGAGGCCTGGGACGCCACGAGCACGGCGCCACCACCCACGTCCACCGCACCCAGGGTGCCTGTGACGCAACGAAGGCCGGGTGCCCGAAGGAGTCCGAGCCGGGCACGCCGGGCGGAGCGAAGCAGGGCCACGGTCACCAGCACCTGACGGGCTCGGTGGAGCACCTGCTGGCGGTGGCGGCGAGCTGGACCGTGTTCGTGCCGCCGAAGTTGCGCTGGATGTCCTGGCGGGTGGAGCCGGAGCGAAGCCCGGAGTGGTCGCCGGGCCAGCGATTGCGGTCCGCGGCGATGCCGCAGGGCCCCTAGGCCCCTTCGAGCCTCCGGAAGGGTGACTCGCGAGCATGCGGACCGTCTGGCCCAGGCCAGCCACGGGCCTGCGTGAGCGTGCGCCCTGAATCCGTCTGTCTTTCAACCCGCACGCCCCGGAGCGCGTCCCCACGCGAGCCGGGGACGTGCCGTCGTCTCCTCGTGCCTTCTTCACCGTGCCCATGTTGCTCATCGCGTTCACCACGCTCTCGACGTGTCTTGCCTCGGCCGTGCCCGCCCCACAGGAAGGGCCGGAAGCCACCGGCCACGAGGTGACAGAAGCCACGCCGCAACAGCAGCAACCCGAACCACAACAGCCCACGGACGCCGCCGGGAAGCAGCGCTCCACGGTGGTGCGAGGCACGCGTCCGGCCCAGAGCGCCGCCGAGGTCACCCTCGGCCGGGACATCCTCGACACGGCACCGCGCATGAATGCGACGGACGTGCTCCGGGTCGTCCCGGGCCTGGTGGCCTCGCAGCACAGCGGCGAGGGCAAGGCGCAGCAGCTCTTCCTCCGAGGCTTCGACGCGCTCCACGGCCAGGACGTGGAGCTGAACGTCGGCGGCCTGCCGGTGAACGAGGTGAGCCACATCCACGCGCTCGGCTACGCGGACACCAACTTCATCATCCCGGAGCTCGTCCAAGCGCTGGAGGTGACAGAGGGCTCCTACCGGGCGTTCCAGGGGGACTTCGCGGTCGCGGGAACGGTGCGCATGGACCTGGGCGCGCGTGAAAGGGGCGTGGAGTTCGCGGGCACGCTGGGCCAGTTCAACCTGCGCCGGCTCGTCGTGACGGTCCGCCCGGGCGAGGACCCCGGCACCTTCGCGGCGGCGGAGCTCAGTGAGAGCGACGGCTTCGGCCCCCAGCGAGGCTACGGCCGGGCCACCGTGCTCGCCCAGGCGAACCTGGACCTGGGCCACGGCCTGAGCGCGCGAATCCTGGGAGGCAGCTACGTCACGCGCTTCGACTCCCCCGGAGTGGTGCGAGAGGACGACCTCGAAGCCGGGCGCCGCACCTTCTACTCGGGCTCCTTCGACCGTCAGGGAGGCACGGTCTCCAGGCACCAGCTCCTCATCGGCGTGGACCTCCCGCGCGAGGGCACCGCCCGCACGCGCCTGGAGGCCTTCGGAATCCTCTCGGACCTGCGCCTGCGCAACAACTTCACGGGCTACCGGGTGGACGACCGGGGCGACGGCCTGGAGCAGACCCACGACGGCACCACGCTCGGCCTGCGCGCCGAGCACCGCCGCCAGGTCACCCTCTTCGACCGCCCCGTCGCGCTGGAGCTGGGCCTGGGAGCAAGGCGCGACGGCCTCCACCAGACGCAACGCCGTTACCGGGAGACGGACGGCACCTTCTTCGCGGATGAAGTGGACGCGGACCTCACCCAGACGGACGTCTGGGGTTACGCCGAAGCCAGGCTCCCGCTGGGCCGCTGGGCCTTCCGGCTGGGAGGCCGCGCGGACGCGCTGGGCGTGGAGGTCTTCGACGCGCTCGCCTTCCGGGACCCGCGCTACTACGACGGGCAGGGCTACTCGCGCAGCGCCTTCGGGGTGCACTGGGGCGCGAAGGCCGGCGTCGAGTACGCGCTCACGGACACCTGGGCCCTCTTCGCCAGCTACGGAGATGGCTTCCGTTCGCCACAGGCGCGAAGCCTCGCGGAAGGAGAGCAGGCGCCCTTCGTGAACGTGCACGGAGCGGAGCTGGGCACACGGAAGGACGGAGAACGCCTGTCCTTCCAGGCAAGCGTCTTCGGCTCGCAGGTGGCCAACGACTTCTTCTTCGACCACACGGTGGGCACCACCGTCTTCACGGGAGAGACGCTGCGCACGGGCATCTCCGCGTCCCTGCAGGCGCGTCCACTCGAAGGCGTCACGGCCGCGCTGAGCGCCACGGTGGCGAACGCGACGGTGACGAAGACGGACGCGAAGCTCCCCTACTTCGCGCCGCTGGTCGCCCGAGCGGACATCGGCTGGGAGAAGCCGCTGCCCGGCATCGACTCCCTGCTGTCGCTGGGCACGGGCCTCACGCTCATCGGGCCCAGGCCCCTGCCCTACGGCGAATACAGCCACACCGTGTTCCTCGCGGACGTGCAGGCCGCGCTGCGGCGGGGAGCGCTCGCGCTGCGGCTCGACGTGAAGAACCTGCTCAACACGCGATGGCGCGACGGCGAGTTCGTCTACAGCTCGCGCTTCGACCCCACCGCCCAGCCGAGCCTCGTTCCAGCCAGACATTTCACCGCGGGGGCACCACGCGTGGCCTCGCTCACCCTGGAGGTCCACCTGTGATGAACCCGATTGCACTGGCCTTGATCGTGGCCTTGATGAGCCTGGGCTGCGGCGGCAAGACGGAAGCAGAGCGCCGCACCTTCGCCGTGACGATGACGGCGACGGCGCCCACGGCCCCCAACGAGTACGGCTGGACGGTGACGCCCGAAGCCGCACAACTCTCCGTGGGTTCGGTGCGCTTCTTCGAGGGCCGAGTCCTGCTGTCCCGCTTCGACTGGTACTCGCTCATCGGAGGCACCGCGAACGCGCACCCCGGCCACTACGTCCCGGGTGACGCCTTGGGCGAGGTGTTGAACACCCAGACGGTGGACCTGCTCGCGGGCGGCAACCTGGGCGACGCCAACGCCGTCACCGGCTCGTACGGCTCACTGGAGCTGACGCTCGTGACGCCCACGGCGGCCACGGACGCGCAGAACGTCCTCAAAGGCCACCAGGCCCACGTGCGAGGCACCGCGACCCACACGTCCGGAGCCACGGTGCGCTTCGACGCGGTGGTGGACCTGCCCAAGGCCATCGAAGGCGTGCGCTTCGAGCGCGACCTCCAGCAGGAGGCCGGCTTCGTGCGCATCGCGGTGGACCTGGGGAAATGGATGGACCGCATCGACTTCGCCACCGCGTCGCTTCCGGACGCGGCTGGCGTTTCCACCTTCCCCGCCGGAAGCCAGGCCCAGAACGGGCTGGTGCGCGGCGTGGAAGACACCAGCGCCTACGTCGTGACGTGGGTGGAAGGAGCAGCGCAGTGATGAAGAATTGGCTGATGGGTGTGTCGTGTCTGGGCCTCGTCGCCTGCTCGTCGGGTCAGGGCAACGTGACGTTCACCACATACGGAGAGGACTTCATCGAGAAGGAGATCCCCGCCAGCGCCTTCGAGGACGGCTGGACGGTGAAGTACACGAAGTTCCTCGTGAAGCTGAGCGAGGTGAAGGTCGCCAACCGCGAGGGAGAGACCGCCGCCGAGCAGACGGCCGCGAAGGTGTACGACGTGCACCGTCCGGGACCGGTGGACGTGGCGAAGTTCAGCGACCTGGCCGCCGAGGACTGGGACGAGGTGAGCTACGCCATCGCCCCCGCCACGAACGCCACCGCCGGCAACGCGGACGCGGAGGACGTGACGCGGATGAACACCGAAGGCTGGTCCGTCTACGTCGAGGGCACGGCCACCAAGGGCGCGGTGACCAAGCGCTTCCACTGGGGCTTCGCCACCGACACCCTCTACGAGCACTGCGAGAGCGAGGACATCGGCAGCGGCGTCACGGTGCCCAAGGGCGGCACGGAGACGGTGCAGCTCACCATCCACGGCGACCACCTCTTCTTCGACGACCTCCAGTCGCCGGACGCGAAGATGCGCTTCGACGCCATCGCCGCGGCGGACAGCACGGGCATCGTGGGCCCGGACGGCGAAATCACCCTGGATGAACTGGGCCTGGTGAACCTGACGTCGCTGCCCTCGGGCCAGTACGGCACGGGAGGCGCGGGCAGCGTGCGGACGCTGCGCGACTTCGTGACGGCGCTTGTGCGCACCGTGGGCCACTACCGCGGCGAAGGCGAGTGCTCGCCGCGCGTCCGCTAGGACAACGCCCCGGAGGGGCCGGCCCGAACACGCGGCCGGCCTCTCCCGTTTCACTCAGCGCTTCGAGGAATCGTCCCCGCCCGTCGTGCCACCGCCGTGCGACGGCATGTGGGACGGCGGGTTCGGAGGACGGTTCGGGTTCATCTGGTTGGAGCGGTTGTCCTGGGCGGACTTGTGCTCCGGGCGCTCGGGGTTCTTCGTATTGGAGCGCTGATCATTCGGATTCGGGTTCTTGTGCTTGCTCATCGTTCGGCGTCCTCCGTGTGTCCGGACATGGGCGCCCGGACGGAAGGCACGGTAGGGAGACGCCTCCGGGAAGCGCAGGGGCCCAGCAGGCGCTGCACAGTGTCCGGCACCGGTCGCCAGGGCCATCCTCCCCGGATTGGGAGTGCTCGCCGCGCTCTCCTCCGGATGCCGGGGACGAGGCGAATGCCTACTCCTTGACCTCGGGGGAGGTGCGGCGAGTGAAGACGGTGACCTACGAGCGCAGTGGCCAGATGAACACTGGAGCGCAGGCGCTGCGAGTGGAAGGACTCAAGCACCTGCGCGTCCTGGAACAGGGCGAACCGGTGGTGGAGCGGGACCTGACGCCGGAGGAGATCCGCCGGCTGGCCCCATTGCTGGAACCCCTGCAGTGGGAGCCTGAACCCGCCACGCTCGCACCCCAGGCAGGAGGCCCGGACATCCTGGCGGTGACCCTGGCCTTCGAGGACGAGGAGACACCCCGCTTGAGACTCGCCACCGAACGGCTGCCCGCGAGGGGAGGCGGATATGATCGCCTGCTCGCGGAGCTGGACGCGCTGCTGTCAGCGGAGCTCCACGCACGAGCCCCACGCCACGCCCACGCCGTCCTGCCGCACCAGCTTCGTCACGATGAATGACGGAGGCCGCACGGTCCGTGAGAGCCGCGTCGGCCAGGGCACAGCAGGGGAGCAGCCGGGGCCGGTTGCCCCGAAGGCCCGGTTCTGACAGACAAGAAGCATGAAGCGCGTGCAGTTCTCCGTGCACCGCACGGTCGGAGAGGCGCGGATGCTGGCGGGAGCCCTGGAATCGGCCGGGCTCTCGGTCGACGTCCGCGGCGAGTCCCTGGTCCCGCTGAGCGGCGAGATTCCCAGCACCGAGGCCTGGGTGGAGCTGTGGCTGTGGCCGCAGGAACTGGAGGCCGGGCGTCAGGTCCTCGCGGAGCTCCAGGCTAACCAGGAAGCCGCCAACCGTTCGGTGACCTGTCCACGCTGTGGTGAGGAGAACCCCGCCAATTTCGAGCTCTGCTGGAGCTGCGAGCTGGAACTGCCGTCGGGGCTGCGCCCGCACCTCCGAGCCGTTTAAAAACGCCCCATGAGCGACCCATCGAACGAACCGGGGGAGCGGAGCGGCCGGCGCCGGGACCAGGGTCTCCGGGGCGTCCTCTGGGTCTGCGGAGCGGCGCTCGCCATCCACGTCATCCCCCTGTTCCTGCCCCGCGACATGCCTGAGCAGGAACTGGCCATCGCGAGGGCCACGGAGAGCGTGGAAGGCCGTCTGCGGTTCCTGGTGCCCCTGAAGCACAACGACAAGGCGACGGCGGCGGACCTGCGCGAAGCAGCCGAGCTCCTGCGCGAAGGAGCTCCCGCGGAAGCACACGACCTGGTCCTGGAAGCCGAGCGGAGGGACCCGAACGCTCTGGAGACCCAGCTCCTGCTCGCGCGCATCTGCGACCGGGAGCGGATGTCCCGCTGTGTGGACCAGTCACTCGACAAGGCGAGGAAGCTCGCGCCGGCGGACCCACGGGCGGAGCTGCTCCGGGCGGACCTGAGCGAGGGGAAGGGCGACGTCGAGGGCGCCACGGAGGCCCTGTCCCAGGCCTACAGCCGCGCACCAGGCGATCCCCTCATCGGCATGCGCTACGGCCGGCTGCTCAGCCGGATGGGCAGGCCCGAGGACGCCCTGAAGGTCTTCACCGCCCTGGAGGGCAAGGTCCCCCCGGCCCGACTCCTGGTGGAACAGGGGCTGGTGCTCAGCAAGGAAGGCCGGAGCCGCGAAGCCGTGGGGCTCTTGCAGCAGGCGGTGCAGAAGGACCCGAAGCTCGCGGAAGGCCACTTCCAGTTGGGCATCGCCTGGTTCCAGTTGGGAAATGAGACCGCCGCGGAGGCAGCCCTACGTCAGGCGGACCGTCTGGACGTGTCCGACACACGGGCGCTGGCCACCCTCTGCACCCTCCAGGTGAAGGCAGGGAAGCTCGAGGGAGCACGCCTGACGCGCACGGACCTGGAGCGGCGCTTCCCGCAGCGGATGGACGCCATCCGGGAACAATGCCGGCTGCCCTGAGCTGAGCTTGGTCAGCGGGGCTCCTGCCCTCGAATCTGGCGAAGCATCCGCGCCGAGGCGATGACTGGCGCGTCCACGGACCCATCCGCCCGTTCGGTGCGCACCACCGCCTGGAGGAAGGGGATTGCCTCTTCATCCCGGCCCTGCTGGAAGAGCAACTCCCCCAGCGCGAACCGTGCCTGGGTGAGGAGGACCAGGTCCTCCGCCGCCACGGCCGCATCGATGGCGTCACTCAGCGCGGACTCCGCCAGCTCGGGTTGTCCGCGTCCCAGCAGCTCGCGGGCGCGCTGCAGATGTTCAAGGGTATTCATGGGGCACGGTCCCCGAGCGGAGAAGACGGCAATGGAAGACAAGCGCCTGGTCGAGCTGGAAATCCGCTACACGCAGCAGCAGGAGCTGCTGCAGGAGCTGAGTGACGTGCTCTACCAGCAAGGGCGCGTCATCGACGCGCTCCGGGCGGAGCTGGACCAGCTCAAGCGCAAGCTGGACGCCGAGCCGGGCCTGGTGGACGCCCGGCAGCAGGAGCGTCCACCGCACTACTGATGAGGCAAGGCCTCAGAACTTGTAGCCCAGCCGCAGGCCGATGATGGGATTCGGATCGAGGTAGCCCACCTCGATGCCGATGCTCGCGGCCTTGCCCTGGAGGCCAAAGCCAAACGCCGCATGGGCCTTGAAGGTGTCACCCTTGAACATGATCCACGGGCCGGCGAGCCCCTCGATGTAGACGTTCCGACCCACCGTCGCACGAAGCGAGATGTCCAACGGAACGCCAATGATGTTGCCGTCCGTGACGAGCACCGCGCCGAACCGGGCCCCCACGAAGAGTGGACCCGCGACATGCCCTTCAACGCCCAGCGTGAAGTTGAACGCGGCGCTGGTGTCCACCCAGTAATCCGCGCCCACGCCCAGGCGGACGCCGGACTGCTGCGCCTTGGATTCCGAGGGCGCCAGCAGAAGCCCCAGCGCGAACAGACCAGCGGCGTAGATTCGAAGCAGATGCATGCGAGAGGCTCCTGTCCAGAGAGGGGGGAAGGAGCGCCACTCAAGCAAAAGCAGCCAGGGTCAGGCCAGCCTCAAAGCCAGGCGGCTGTACGTTCGCATCCCGCCGGATCAATCCACGAAGAAGCGTGCGCCTGAGGCCCGTGCCACAAGCCCGCAAAGACAAAGCCCCCGGCGCCTTGCGGCACCAGGGGCTTTCAAAAAGAATCCGGCAGCGACCTACTCTCCCACGCGGTTTCCCGCGGAGTACCATCGGCTCTGGAGGGCTTAACTTCCGTGTTCGGGATGGGAACGGGTGTGACCCCTCCGACATTGCCACCGGAAAAACGAAT
>NZ_RAVY01000156.1:0-23238 GCF_003611625.1 Corallococcus sp. CA054B | reverse complement strand
CTTCATTCCCTCCCCCACACACCTACCCGTCAGGACAGCTCGCTCCTTGTACCTTCAGGCAACCCCCGAGCATGTGGACGGCCATGCCCCAGTCGTGGCTTGCTACGCCTCCCCCTGCAAGACGTGACTTCTCAGCCTTTCCCCCCGAAGAGGACAGCCCCCATGCCCACGACGAACGCGACGGATGGAACTCCCCTGAACTACCGGGTGTTCGGGGACGGTCCTCGCGACGTGGTGCTGGTGCACGGGTGGATGGTGTCCGGCGCGGTGTGGGACCCGATGCTGGAGAAGCTGGACATGACCGGCCTGCGGCTCATCGTCCCGGACCACCGGGGCACCGGGGCGTCCGGCCGGCCGGCGTCGGGGTACACGCTGGCGCAGTACGCCAAGGACGTGCTCGCGGTGGCGGACCACGCGAAGGCGCAGCGCTTCGCGCTGGTGGGCCACAGCATGGGCGGGCAGATCGCCAAGTGGGTGGCGGCGGAGTCGCCTTCGCGCGTCAGCGGCCTGGTGCTGCTCAACACGGTGCCCGCGGCGGGGCTGCCGCTGCCTCCGGACGCGGCCGGGCTGTTCCGCACCTCCGCGGGGGACCGGGAGAAGCAGAAGACCATCCTGGGCCTGGCCTGCAAGCAGCTGTCGCCGGAGTCGCTGGAGGTCCTGCTGAAGGACTCGGGCGCGGTGTCGAAGGACGCCATCGAGCAGTGCTTCGATTCCTGGACGGCGGGCGGCTTCGCGGACCGGCTGTCCGCCATCACCTCGCCCACGCTGGTGGTGGCCACGGATGATCCGTTCCTGCCGCCCACGTTCCTCCGTCAGGCGGTGGTGGGGCTCATCCAGAACGCGCGCATGACGTACCTGCCGGGGCCGGGGCACTACCCCCAGGTGGAGCGTCCGGCGGAGACGGCCGCGCTGGTGTCGGCGTTCCTCGCGGGCAACGCCGCGCAGGCCTGAAGGAGGACGTGCCATGGCCTGGAGTATGTCGTTCGAGCGCGACGCCGAGCACGACGTCGTCACCGCGAACTTCACCGACTGCATCCTGGTGTCGGACGAGGACGTGTTCCGCTGGCGGGACGAGGTGGAGGCGCAGTTCGCCAAGTTCAACGGACGGGTGGACCTGCTCATCAACCTGAGTGGGCTCATCGTCCGCCACACCGCGGGGCGCACCTTCGGCAAGGTGCGCCGCGAGGTGCTGGAGCGCAACACGCACCGCTCGTACCGCTACGGCGGCGATCAGATGACGCTCATGTACATTGGCACCAGCGGCGTCATCAACGGCGCCGCGGTGAACCACTTCCCCACGCGCGAGGCCGCCCTGGCGGCCCTGCTCGCCGAGCGCGAGAGCCTGCGCAAGCGCGGCTTCACGCCGTTCCTGCCGGGCGTCGTCACCTCCAAGCGCTGAAGGCTTACGGGCTACACGCCGGCGAACCACTCGTAGCCCCGGTCCTCCCAGGTGCCCCCCGTGGCCTCCGGGAGGAAGCGCACGGTGGTGAGGTACTTCACCATCTTGTAGCCCAGCTTCACGCCCGAATAGAGGCGCAGCGGCGCGCCGTGGCCGGGGATGAGCGGCGCTCCGTTCATGCCGTACGCGAGCACGGTCTGCGGGTGCAGCGCGCTCGGTGCGTCCCAGGACGAGTAGTAGCCCTGGTCGAACGAGCGGAACTCCACGAACCCCGCGCGCGGGTCCGCGCCCACGGCCTGCGCCAGGTCACGGACGCTCACGCCGTGCCAGGACGCCACCGCGCTCCAGCCCTCCACGCAGTGGTGGCGGATCCGGTAGTCGGTCCGGGGCAGCCGCTGCAGTTCCTCCAGCGTGAAGGCGCGCGGCCGGGCCACGAGTCCGCCCACCTCCAGCCTCCAGCCAGCAGGGGCCAGGGGCACGGTCTCGGAGATGAAGTACTGCGGGAAGTCGCCGGGCGGGGTGAGCTGCTCGACGGGCTCCTCGCGGGCGAGCCGGGCGGGGTGGAAGAGGGCGGATTGGGCGCGCTCGTTGAAGCGGTCCATCACGCCGAGGAAGCCCGCGCGCGGACGTTGGGAGTCACAGGCGCTGGTGGCGAGCGCGGCGGCGCCCAGGAGGACGCGGCGGCGGGTGAGGATGCGCTCAGACATCGGGCTTCCTTCCGCCGGTGATCATCTCCCCGAAGGTGCGCGGGTGCAGGGCGACCAGGACGACGTGGCCCACGGTGAAGAACGCGAACAGCGCGAGCAGCAGCAGGTGCACGAAGCGCGCGGGGTCGTAGCCGCCGAAAAGCCGGGTGAGCCACTGGAGCTGCACGGGCTTGTAGAGGACGAGCCCGGACAGGACGGACAGCGCGCCCATGAGCAGCGTGGCGGTGTACGCCAGCCGCTGGAGCCCGTTGTAGAGGCCCGTCCGCGCGGGCGCGGGACGGAGCCGCAGGTAGTACGCGAGCGTGGCCACGGCATCGCGCGTATCGCGGCGCGGGAGGAACAGGCGGCGTCGCCACTCGCCGCTGATGGCGAGGTAGAGCACGTACACGAGCCCGTTGAGGGTCAGGAACCAGCCGAACGCGAAGTGCCAGCTCCGCGCCCCCGCGAGCCAGTCCCCCAGGCGCAGCCACGATGGCGGCACGGCGTCCTGGAAGGGATAGAGCGCGAAGGGCCGCCCGCGAGCCCCCATGAGCGGATACGCGACGAGGATCTGCAACCCGCTGGCCGCGAGGATGGCGAGCAGCGGCACGTTGGCCCAGTGAGCGAGCCGGATGGGCCAGGGCTGGGGACGGCGGGACTCGGGAGCGTGCACGCGGTGGAGCCCAGCACCGCGACGTTGCACGGGACCATGCGGCGGGAGGGCGGCGCGAACGCTCGGGAGAGGACTTCGCCGTCGAGAGGTTATGATTCCTGGATGGGTTCCATCCCTCGTCCCACGAACCTGCTGGCCTGGATGCGTCTCTGGTGTGAGCGGCCCGGCATGTTCCTGGTGGGAGCGCCCGACTACGAGTCGATCAACGTGTCGTATCTGCGCACGTGCATCTTCGCCTACGACTGGGCGCGCGAGGACCTGGGTCATCCTCCGGAGCATTCGGCCTTCCGGGAGTGGGTCTTCGCGAAGCGGCCGGACCTGCGACATCACCCGCTCTGGTACGGCGAAGCCCTCCTGCCGGAGCTGGACAATGACCATGCACGGGTGATTGCCCGGATTGGGGAATGGGTCGAGCAGTACAGGGCCGAGCGAGGATTGCCGTAGCACCGGCCCTCGGGTCGCGGAGGAGTGGCAGGCATTGGACGGCGTGCCGGGCACACATGGCCCGTGCCCCCCATGGATTGGACGGGGGGGAATGGCCCGGTATCGTTCCACTCCCGTCCGCCTTCCCCGAGGATGCCGTGACCCTGAAGCCCGCCCGTGTGTTGCACCTCGTGGGGTTGTTGCTGCTGAGCACATTCGGTTGCGTGGAGGAGGAGCCCGCCTTCACGGCGCCGCTGGCCGGTGGTGCGCGGCTCGTGGTCGCGCCGCCCCGGTCCATGGAGGTCATCGAGGTGACGGCCTCGGTGACGCACGCGTCGGGCGCCACGGAGAAGAAGGCGCTGACGTCGGCGGCGGATCCGGATGGCGGCATCGCGTGGTCGGCCGTCGTGAAGCCAGCGTCTCCCGAGGAGGAGGTCCTGCTGACCGTGGCCGCCGAGGATGCCGCGGAGGCGGTGGTGGCCTCCGTGAGCCCGGACGCCGGGGTGAAGCTGGCGCTGTATGGCGAAGCGCTCGTGGTCCTGGTTCCCCTGCCGGAGTCTGGCGCGCAAGGGCTGGCCAACCATGCGCCGCGCATCCACGAGGTGCGGGCGCGGAGCGCCATCGTGGCGCCAGGCGATACCGTGACGTTGAGCGCGCAGGTGAGTGACCCGGAGGAGGGGGCGCTGACCTACGAATGGACCGCCTCCGGCGGGGTGCTGGCCTGCGAGGAAGCGACCTGTGAATGGACAGCCGCGCGCCCGCCGGTCCCCGAGGGCGATGCCGGTACCGACTACGACCGGACCCTCAAGGATGACGCGTTGATCCGCCTGCGTGTCACGGACGCACAGGGCGCCGAGTCCACGCTCCAGTTCCACATCGGCGTGGGCACCGTGCGCGGGCCCGCGTCGCTGAGGAAGACGTGGTTCAACCGCGCGCCCGTGGCCGCCGTGGCCGGAGAGCCCCAGCAGGTGATGCTGGGCAGCACCTTCCAGGTCCAGTCGGCGGTGACGGACGAGGACGGAGACGCGCTGACGTACGCCTGGAGCGCGACGTGCGAGGGCACCTTCGAGGGCATCACCCTGGCCAATCCCGCCTTCACTCCGACGGCGGCGCCCCTGGACTGCGGCTGCCAGCTGAAGGGCGCCGTGACGGACAGCTTCGGCGCGAGCACGGAGCAGGTCGTGAACCTGTGCGTGCGGGCGGAGGCTCCGCCGATCGTGAAGACCACGTCGCAGTCCGCCACGAGCGCGCTCGCGGGCGAACGCGTGACGTTCACGGTGGAAGCGATGGATCCGCGCGCCGAGGCGATGACGTTCGCCTGGGCGTCAAACGTGGGCGCGCTCGGCACGCCGGTGGGGGATGCCGCGACGAGCACGGTGGACTGGACGGAGCTCTCCTGCGTGCCGGCGGACGTGACGCCCACCGTGGAGCTGGTGGTGACGAACGCCTCGGGCGCGAGCTCGCGGCATTCCTTCCCGGTGGAGTGGATGGGCCGGCGCTGTGGCCCGGGCGAGACCGCTTGCGCCATCACCCTGTCGCCCGGACAGGTGACGCTGCGCGAGGACTGCGTGGTGCAGAGCGCGGTGTTCATCCCGGACGGCTTCACGTTCAATGGGAACGGGCACACGCTGACCGCGTCCGAGGACGGGGCGGGGGAGCGCTACAAGGGCGCGGTGCTGCGCAACCGGGGCACGGTGGCGAACGTGCGCGACGTGACGGTGACGGCGCGCAACCTGTCGGACGTGTGTGACCTGGGCGTGGACAGTCTGCGCGGCATCCTGCTGGAGGGCGCGAGCAGCACCATCGAGGAAACGGTGGTGAAGGACCTGAACCAGGGCATCGCCAGTGGATGCCAGGAGGGCTTCGGCATCGACGTGCGCAACCGCGCGGCGGATGCCACGCCGGTGACCCTGGTCATCCGGAACAGCGAAGTGACGGGCTACCAGAAAGCGGGCGTGGTGGTGCAGGGGCGGGTCGAGGTGACGCTGGAGGACAACGTCATTGATGGCCTGGGGCCCACCGGCCGCATCGCGCGCATCGGCATCCAGCTCGCATACGGGGTCTCCGGGCAGGTGACGGGGAACCGGGTGCAGGGCAATGCGTACCTGTGGGACGGGGACCCGGAGCATGCGGCCTCTGGCTCCGGCCTCCTGGTGGTGGGCGGCGCGTACTACGGCGCGGGGCGGGAGCTGTGCCACGACCTGAGCATCGAGGACAACGAACTGGTGGAGAACGACGTCGGCGTCGACCTGTCCCAGGCGGTGGATGATGACTTCACGCCTCCCGCCGCGTCCCAGAACATCCAGGTGCTCGGCAACACGCTGACGAAGGCGGAGCTGACCAACGAGTCCTACCAGGCCGCCATCTATGACAACGGGACCGCCAACCTCATCAGCCGCAATCGGATCACCGGTGACGGGTACAACGGCGAGCTGCACGAGAACGCCATCGCCCTGGACGTGGAGACGCGGGGAGATGATCGTCAGGTGGGCTTCGCCACTCCGGAGCGGACGCTGGACGTTGGGGCATGCTCGGAGGAACTCGTGGTGCAGGGCTGGGACCTGGCGGGCAACCTGGCCCCGCTGTCCGTGCCGGAGGTGGCGCTGGCCGCGTCGGATCCGGGCGCGACCTTCCACCTGCGGTCGGATTGCCTGGATGCGCCCGTGTCGGTGGTGAGCCTCAAGAACGAGCAGCGCGAAGGCATCTTCTACGTCCGCGCCACGACCGCGGGCCCGCTGACCATCACGGCGACGGGCGACGGCGCGAGCAAGACCCAGGAGCAGACGGTCCGCTGATCCACGCTGGGCGTGCGCGCGGTGGACCGACAGCCGGTCCAGATGCAGTCCAGAACCGCCGGATGTTCGCCTCGGCGAAGAGGGCGCGGTAGACGAGGGCGCGTGTACGGACGGGCGGTCATTTCCTGGGTGGGGCTCTGCCTCCTGTTGCTGTCTTCCGCGTGCGCGCCGCGAGCCACGAAGCCCGCCGCGCCACCCACGCCCGCCGTGGTGCCCGGAGGTGCCGAGGACCTGGCCCTGCGGTACCTGGACGCCTGGGCGCGCAACGACGTGGCCGCCCAGCGCCAGATGCTCGTGGACGCGCCCCAGGACTTCGACGCGCAGCACGCGCGCTGGAGGCAGGACCTGGGCGTCATCGCCTCGCGCTTCGACCGGGTGGTGCTCGAATCCCAGGACGCCACCACGGCGGTGGTGAGGTTCCACGGCGTGCACGTGCTGCGGGGACTGGGGGACTGGGAGGTCGAGTCCCGCCTGCGCTTCGTGCTCCGAAACAAGCGCTGGAGCCTGCGCTGGACGCCGGAGGTGTTCCATCCCGACGCGCGGCCCGGAGACCGCTTCGGACGCACGCGGAGCTGGGGCCCTCGCGGCGATCTGCTCGATGCGGACGGTGTTCCGCTCACCGTGCCGGGAGAGGTGATTCGCATCGGCGTGATGCCGGGCCGGGTGAAGGACCGCGCGGCCGTGGCCAGCGTGCTCCAGTCGCAGCTCGGCGTGGACCCCGCGAAGGTGCTCGCCGCGCTGAACGCCCCGAGCGCGCAACCCGAGCAGTTCCTCGCGTTCATCGACGTGCGCCCGGAGCGCTATCAGCTGCTTCGCCCCGTGCTCGCGCCGGTGCCCGGCATCTTCTTCCGCAAGAGGCCCGCGCGCCTCAGCCCCGCGGAGGGCTTCGCCTCGCACACGCTGGGCCGGGTCGGGGAGATCACGGCGGAGGCACTCCAGGCCTTGGGGCAGCCCTACCAGCCGGGCGACGTGGTGGGCCTGTCCGGCCTGGAGCGCGCGCAGGAGCGGACGCTGGCGGGACGCCCCTCCGGCGAGGTGCGGCTCCAGCGGCGTGCCGGCGGCAGCGAGCTGCTGTACCGCTTCGACGGGGAGCCGGGACGCGCGGTGCGCACCACGTTGCGCATGGACGTGCAGGATGCGGCGGAGGCGGCGCTCGTGGACGTCACCCAGCCCGCCGCGCTGGTCGCGGTGGACACGAAGACGGGCGAGGTGCTGGCGATGGCCAGCCGGCCGCTCGGAGAGGGGTGGCACCGCGCGCTGATGGGGCGCTACCCGCCGGCCTCCACGTTCAAGCTGGTGACGGCCACGGCGCTGCTCGAAAGCGGCCTGAAGCCGGACTCCCGCGTGGACTGTCCCCTGGAGGTGACGGTGGGCCGCAAGCGCTTCCGCAACTTCGAATCCGAGGTGCTGGGCGTCACCACGTTGCGGCGGACGTTCGCGCTGTCGTGCAACACGACGTTCATCCAGCTCGCGGCGAAGCTGGACCCGCGCGTGCTGGAGGACGCGGCCCGGCGCTTCGGCTTCGGGGTGTCCTACGACGTGGGGCTGCCGTCACCGGGCGCCACCTTCCCCCCGCCGAAGGACGACGCGGAGCGCGCGGCGGACTCCATGGGCCAGGGCCGCGTGCTCGTCACTCCGCTGCACATGGCCACCGTCGTGTCGGCGGCGGCCACCGGCGTCTGGCACGCGCCGCGCCTGCTCGCGGACATGGAGCCCGGCCCGGAGGCGCGGCTGAACCCTGGCACGACGGCCATGCTCCGCGACCTGATGCGCGCGGTGGTGACGGACGGCACGGCGAAGTCCGCCGCCAGCATCCCGGGCCTCATGGGCAAGACGGGGACGGCGGAGTTCGGCACGTCCGTGCCGCCGGAAACCCACGCGTGGTTCGTCGGCGTGCGTGACGGCATCGGCTTCGCGGTGTTCGTGGAGGGCGGCGGCGTGGGAGGCCGCGTCGCCCTGCCGCTCGCGATCCGCTTCCTCCAGGCGCTGGACGCGACCGTGGTCCTCTCCAAGAGGGGCGACGCCAGCTAGGGCACGGGGCCGCCCCTCCGAGCGCCACGCCCCTTCCTGGCGCTGGCGGCTGGTCACCCCGGAGGACACTGTCCACGTTGCCAGGATGGGCGCCGAACGCTTGAGCGGCCAGGGCACCGGGCCCGTGGCGCGCCTCTCGCGCCACTCCGGCGCGCGGCGGAGGCCGGCACCGAAGCGCGAAGTGCTCCCCGCCTGGAGTGAGCCGGTGGAGTCCCTCCGCGCCCGGCTGGGCAGCACCCTCCAGGGACTGGCCGGACAGGAGGCCGAGGCGCGGCTCGAGTCCCTGGGCCCCAACGCGCTGGAGTCCCGGCGCCGCCGGCCGCTCCCGCTGGAGCTGCTGCTGCGGCTGGGCAACCCGCTGGTGCTGGTGCTGCTGGTGGCGTGCGGCATCTCGGCCGTCGTCCATGACCTGACCAGCTCCGCCATCATCGCCGTCATCGTGTTGATCAGCGTGACGCTGGACTTCGTCCAGGAGCACCGCGCCAGCAACGCGGCGGAGCGCCTGCGCGGCGCCGTGGCCCTGCGCGCCCGGGTGGTGCGCGATGGCGCGGAGCAGGAGCGGCCCGCCACGGAGCTCGTCCCCGGAGACCTGGTCCTGCTGGCCACCGGCAGCCGCGTCCCCGCGGACGCGCGTCTCATCGAAGCGCACGCGCTTTCCGTGAACGAGTCGCTGCTCACCGGCGAGCCCTACCCCGTGGAGAAGGCGCCGGGCCTCGCGCCCGCGGACGCCCCACTCGCGGAGGTGGGCAACACCGTCTTCGCCGGGACGTCGGTACTGGGCGGTACGGCCCGCGCGCTCGTGTTCGCCACCGGCCGCGACACCGAGGTCGGTGGCATCGCCCGGGGGCTGGACGCGCCCGTCGCCTCCACCGCCTTCGAGCGGGACACGCGCCGCTTCTCCGTGATGCTGATGCGGCTCACGGTCCTGATGGTGCTGTTCGTGCTCCTGGTGAACCTGACCCTGGAGCGCCCGCTGCTGGAGTCCTTCCTCTTCGCCATGGCGCTGGCGGTGGGCCTCACGCCGGAGCTGCTCCCCATGGTGGTCTCGGTGACGCTCGCCCGGGGCGCCCTGCGGCTCGCGGACCAGGAGGTCATCGTCAAGCGGCTGAGCGCGGTGCACGACCTGGGCTGCATGGACGTGCTGTGCACCGACAAGACGGGCACGCTCACGGAGGCGAACATCCGGCTGGAGCGCACCGAGGACGCCGCTTCCCAGCGCAGCGAGCGCACCCTCGCGTGGGCCTGCCTCAACAGCCACTTCGCCACCGGCCTGCGCAGCCCCATGGACGAGGCCATCCTGGCCCGGGGCGTGGAGTGCATGCAGGGCTGGCACAAGCAGGACGAGCTGCCCTTCGACTTCGAGCGCCGCCGCGTGTCCGTGCTGCTGGAGAAGGACGGCCGCCGCGTCCTGGTGGTGAAGGGCGCGCCGGAAGCGCTGCTGTCCCGCTGCGACGCGTGTGAAGTCCCGGAGGGGCCGCCGCGGGCCCTGGACGTGGCCGCGCGGCAGGGGCTGCAAGCCCGCGCGGATGCCCTGGGCGAACAGGGCTTCCGGGTGCTGGGGCTCGCCTGGCGCGACGTCCCGTCCCAGCGCGAGCGGCTGTCCCCGGAGGATGAGACGGGCCTCGTCTTCGCGGGCTTCGCCTCCTTCCTGGACCCTCCCAAGCAGAGCGCCCGGCGCGCACTGGCGGCGCTGCGCGAGGCGGGCATCGCGGTGAAGGTGGTGACGGGCGACAACGCACGGGTGGCGGTGCACGTCTGCCAGGAGCTGGGGCTGGAGGTGCGGGGCGTGCTCACCGGCGCGGAGGTGGCCCTGCTGGACGACCCGGGCCTGCGCGCGCGGGCGGAGGACACCACTGTCTTCGCGCGCGTGTCTCCCTCGCAGAAGAGCCGCATCCTGCGCGCGCTGAGGCAGCGCGGCCACGTGGTGGGCTACCTGGGGGACGGCATCAACGACGCGCCGTCGCTGCACGAGGCGGACGTGGGCATCTCCGTCGCGGGCGCGGTGGACGTCGCGCGCGAGGCCGCGGCGCTGTTGCTGCTGCGCCAGGAGCTGGGCGTCCTGCACGACGGCGTCCAGGAGGGGCGGCGCACCTTCGGAAACGTCATGAAGTACATCCGCATGGGGACCAGCTCCAACTTCGGCAACATGCTGAGCATGGCCCTGGCGTCGCTGGTGCTGCCGTTCCTGCCCATGCTGCCCATCCAGATCCTCCTCAACAACATGCTGTACGACGTGTCGGAGCTGGCCATCCCGCTGGACACGGTGGATCCGGCGCAGCTCTCGCGGCCCACCCGCTGGGACATGCGCTTCGTGCGCCTCTACATGGCGGTGTTTGGCACGCTCAGCTCGCTCTTCGACGCGGCCACCTTCACGGTGTTGCTGCATGGCTTCAATGCCGGAGCGCCGCTCTTCCAGACGGGCTGGTTCATGGAGTCGCTGACCACGCAGGTGCTGGTCATCTTCATCATCCGCACCCGGGGTGGCGCGGCGCGCAGTCCCCCTGCGCGGCTCCTGGTGCTGTCGTCGCTGGGTGTGGTGGCGGTGGCCTGCGTGCTGCCCTTCACGCCGCTGGGGCACTACTTCGGCTTCGTGCCGCCGCCGCCCGCCATCCTCGCGTCGCTGGGAGCCCTGGTGGCGCTGTACCTGGGCTGCGCTTTGGTGCTCAACCGCTGGTTCTTCCGCCGCTTCGACACCGCCTGAGGATGCAATCGCCCCGCCAGCGGGACGTATGTAGGCTCTCGCGTGGGAGAGACCGAATGACCTGGAACCCGTTGCGCCTGCTGGGTGTGCTGGCCGTGGCCCTGCTGTTCGTCCCTGTCGCCGCCGGTGCCGCGACGCGACAGCAGGAGCTGGACAAGCTGCTGACGCAGTACCACCAGCTGCGCCAGTTCAACGGCGCGGCGCTCGTCGCCAACGAGAAGGGCGTCGTCCTGAAGAAGGCCTACGGCAAGGCCAACTTCGAATGGAACGTGCCCAACGCGCCGGACACGAAGTTCCGCATCGCGTCCGTGACCAAGCAGTTCACGGCGATGGTCATCCTCCAGCTGGTCGCGGAGGGGAAGCTGAAGCTCGACGACACGCTGGTGTCGGCCCTGCCGGACTACCGCAAGGACACGGGCGCGCGCGTCACCCTCACCCACCTGCTCAACCACACGTCCGGCATCCCCAGCTACACGAGCGCGCCGGACTTCTTCGCCAAGGTGTCTCGCAATCCCTACGCCGTCGCGGACTTCGTGAAGCAGTTCGCCAGCGGGGACCTGGAGTTCGAGCCCGGCTCGAAGTTCGCCTACAACAACTCCGGTTACTTCCTGCTGGGCGCCATCATCGAGCGCGTCACCGGCAAGCCGTACGCGCAGGCGGTGCAGGAGCGCATCTTCACGCCGCTGGGCATGAAGGACTCCGGTTACGACGTCCACACCACGGTGCTTCCCAAGCGGGCCAGCGGCTACGAACTCGCGCCGGACGGCTACGTGAACGCCGCCTACCTGGACATGTCCCTGCCGTATGCCGCCGGGTCGCTGTACTCGACGGTGGAGGACCTCTACCGCTGGGACCGCGCGCTCTACGAGAACAAGCTGCTGCCGGAGGCCCTGAAGCAGAAGATGTTCACGCCCGGCCTGGAGAACTACGGCTTCGGTCTGTTCATGGACCCGCTGCCGCTGAACGACGGCAAGACGGTGCTCGCCACCATCGGCCACAGCGGCGGCATCAACGGGTTCAGCTCGCGCATCTACCGCGTGCCGGCGGGCAGGGAGGTGGTCATCCTCCTGGACAACACGTCGCGCGGCGACAAGCTCCAGGAGCTGTCCGCGGGCCTCTTCAGCGTGCTCCACGGCATCCCGCCCAAGGCGCCCCGCATCGGCATCCGGGAGCTGCTGAGCCAGAGGATCGACCAGGAGCCCATCGCGAAGACCCTCGCGCACTACCGCGAGCTGAAGGCCTCGAAGCCGGACGCGTATGACTACTCCGACGGGGAGCTCAACCGCCTGGGCTACCAGCTGCTCCGGATGAAGCGCCCGGCGGATGCCGTCGAAATCTTCAAGCTCAACGTGGAGATGTTCCCGAAGTTGGGGAACGTCTACGACAGCCTGGGGGAGGCGTACCTCGCGGTCGGCGACAAGGAGCAGGCGCGCGCGAACTACCGCAAGGCCGTGGAGCTGGACCCGAAGAACTCCAACGCGGCGGCCGCGCTCCAGAAGTTGGGTACGCAGCAGGCCGGGCCGCCCGCGACGAAGGCCGTGCCATAGACGCACCGGATGTGAGCGAATGCGGTCCGCGCCCCGGGCGTTGGGTCCGGGGGGCGGTCCCACGTGGTGCTCACGAGAGGTGCCTGCATGAAGCTCTATTTCAATCCGCGCAGCCGGGCGGTCATCGCGAAGTGGATGCTCGACGAGGCGGGGGTCGAGTACGAAATCGTGCCCATCGACCTGGAGAAGCGGGAGCAGAAGTCGCCCGAGTTCCTCCAGGTGAACCCCGCGGGCAAGCTGCCCGCGCTGGTGGACGGAGCCGTGCGCGTGTTCGAGAACGCGGCCCTCTGTCTCTACGTGGCGGACAAGTACCCGCAGGCGAAGCTGGCGCCCAAGGTGGATGCGCCCGAGCGTGGCCGGTACCTGTCGCTGATGGTGTACTCGACGGCGCAGCTGGAGCCGTCCATGGGCGACCACATGGCCAAGGCCCCCACGCTGCCGCAGCGCGGGTGGACGGAGTACGAGCAGGCGCTGGACGCCGTGGAGCGCGAGCTGGGGGACGGCCCCTATCTGTTCGGTGACTGGTTCACCGCCGCGGACGTGATGATCGGCTCCATGTTCATCTACCAGCGCATGCTGGGCGGTTCGACGGGCCGGCCGAAGCTGGAGGCCTACGTGGACCGGCTGCAGGCCCGGCCCAAGGGCTTGAAGCTGCGCTGACGGCTCCGGGCTTCAGGGCGCGGTGAAGCCCCGCGTCAGCCAGTCGATGAAGACGCGCACGCGCGGGGACAGCTGCCGGTTGCGTGGGTACATCAGGGACACGGGCGTGGGCGTCGGTGGGTGCTGGGGCAGCACGGGCACCAGCGTGCCTCGCCCGAAGTCCTCCTCCAGGCGGTAGCGCGGCGCCTGGATGAGGCCCAAGCCCAGCCGCGCGGCGGCGACGAAGGTCTCCGCGCCGTTCACGGACATCGTGGTGGGCAGCACGACGTGGCGCACCTCGCTGCCCACCTGGAACTCCAGCGGGATGGGGCTCCCCGTCAGCGACGAGCGGAAGCCCACCATGCGGTGCCCGTGCTTTAGCGCCTCGATGCTCTCCGGCACGCCGTGCCGCGCCAGGTAGGCCGGGGACGCGCACGTCACCTCCTCCAGCAGCGCCACCCGGCGGGCCACCATGTCGCTGTCCTTCGGCTCACCCGCGCGCAGCACGCAGTCCACGCCCTCGCGCACCAGGTCCACCAGCCGGTCGCCTTCGCTCATGTAGAGCTCGATGCCCGGGTAGCGCTCCAGGAACTCCGGCAGCCGTGGCAGCACGACCCTGCGCGCCAACGTCCCCTGCACGTCCACGCGCACCAGCCCCTTCGGCTGGCCCCCCACGAACGCCGCGTCCGCCTCCTCCAGGTCCGCCAGCAGCGACACGCAGCGCTGGTAGTACGCCTCGCCGTCCAGCGTGGGGCTCACGTGCCGCGTGGTGCGCTGGAGCAGCCGCACCCCCAGCCGCTCCTCCAGCTGCTTCACCGCGTCCGTCACCGACGAGCGCGGCAGCCCCAGGTCCTTCGCGGCCTGCGTGAAGCTCCGGCGCTCCACGATGCGCGTGAAGGCCTTCATGGCGTCGAACCGGTCCATTGTCCGCCCTGTCGAACAGTGATGCCGGAACAAAGCCGATTATCCGTGGCGCGGAAAGGTCCATCTTGTCCTCGCCTGACGCTCCAGCGCGGACGTCGGCGGACCCCAGAGGAGAAGACCCCATGACGACCCAGTCCCAGCAGAAGAAGACGGCCCTCGTGACGGGCGGCTCGCGCGGCATCGGCGCCGCGGTGGCGGAGCGGCTCGCGCGCGACGGCTTCAACGTCATCGTCAACTACGCCGGCAGCCGGGACGCGGCGGAGGCCCTGGTGCGCGGGATTGAAGCCGCGGGCGGGCGGGCCTTGAGCCTCCAGGCGGATGTCGCGGACCCCACCGCCTTCCCCCGGATGTTCGACGCGGCGACAGAGGCGTTCGGCGGCGTGGACGTGCTGGTGAACAACGCGGGCATCGGGAAGTTCATCCGCTTCGCGGACTTCGACGACGCGCTGTTCGACCAGCACGTGGCCGTGAACATCAAGGGCACGTTCAACGGCCTGCGTGAAGCCGCGCGCCGCCTGCGCGACGGTGGGCGCGTCATCAACTTCTCCACCAGCGTCATTGGCCTGCGGATGGAGAACTACGGCGTCTACGCGGCCACCAAGGCCGCCGTGGAGACCATGACCGCCATCCTCTCCAAGGAGCTGCGCGGCCGGAACATCACCGTCAACTGCGTGGCGCCCGGCCCCACCGCCACCGAGCTCTTCTTCGACGGCAAGTCCCCGGAGCTGGTGGAGCGCATGGCGAAGCTGAACCCCCTGGAGCGGCTGGGCACGCCGGAGGACATCGCCGCGTCCGTCGCGTTCCTCGTGGGGCCGGAGGGCGGGTGGATCAACGGACAGGTCCTCCGCGCCAACGGCGGCATGGTCTGAACGCCTGGCGTGCGGGCAGGGGACCGGGCGGCGCAGGGGGCTCGCGTTCCAGTGGGGACGCCCGCGCCGCCGGGTGGCTCCAGGCGGCAGGCGTCCCCACCGTTGTCGCGTGAACGACGCGAACCCAGGAAGGGGCAGTGGATGGGAGGACCCCCGGCTGCGGGCGCTGGAGCGGTTGCTGGCCCTCCCCGCGGCCGAGCTGCGCCCCACGCTGGACACCGCGGGCCAGCTCATCTCGGAGCTGCTGAACGCCGACAAGGTGGACGTCTTCCTCTTCGAGCAGAGCACCCAGACCCTCGTCGCGGTGGGCACCAGCGACACGCCCATGGCCCGCCTGCAGAAGTCGCTGGGGCTGGACCGGATGCCGCTGGCCAATGGCGGGCGCGCGGTCCAGGTGTACGAAACGGAGGAGCCCTTCATGACCGGCCGTCAGGAGGAGGACCCGGACGAGCTCCCCGGCATCAAGCACCGGCTGGGGGTGCGCTCCACCCTGATGGTGCCGCTGCCCATCGGCATGGAGACGCGGGGCGTCCTCGGCGTGACGTCCGCCCAGAATGACTTCTTCACCCCCCATGACCTGCGCTTCCTCCAGGCCGTGGCGCGCTGGGTGGGCATGGTGGCCCACCGCGTGGAGCTGGTGCAGGAGCTGACGAAGCTGGCGGTGAAGCAGGCCCGCCGCAAGGCGGCCGAGGAGCTCATCACCGTGCTCGCGCACGACATGGCCAACCACCTGCTGCCGCTCCAGGCCCGCATCCAGCTCATCCAGCGGCGGGCCCAGCGAAACAATGCGCCGGAGGACCTGCGGGACGCGACGGGCGCGGCCGCGTCGCTGCGCTCCCTCACGCGGCTCATCAACGACCTGATGGACGTGGGGCGCCTGGACCAGGGCCTCTTCAGCCTGCGTCCCCAGCCGGTGGACCTGACGGGGCTGGTGCGGGAGCTGGTCGCGACCGCGAGCATGCCCGAGCGCCCGGTGCACTTCGAGGGGCCCGAGGAGCTGGTGACGGTCGCGGATCCAGACCGCGTGCGGCAGGTGCTGGAGAACCTGGTGGCGAACGCGCTCAAGCACTCGCCGCAGGGGCGGCCCGTGGACCTCCGCCTGCAAGCGCAGTCGCGTCCGGACGGGCCGTGGGTGCGCGTGACGGTGAGCGACCAGGGGATGGGCATTCCGTCCGAACAGCTGCCCACGCTCTTCGAGCGCTTCACGCGGGGACCGGGCTCCAAGGGGCTGGGCATCGGCCTGTACCTCGCGCGGCGCATCGCGGAGGCGCATGGCGGGACGCTGGAGGTGGTCTCCACGTCCCTGAACGGCACGTGCTTCGCGCTGTCGCTGCCGGTGGTGGCCGGGTAGCGCGAGCGCGGTTTCATGGAGGGCAGGACCATGTCTTCGGATTGGGCGGAAGAAGCGGAGCGGCAGGCGAAGGCGATGACGCGGGACCTGGTGGAGGTAGGCAGGGTGAAGGGCTTCCGCGTGACGTACCAGCGGCGTGAGGCGCGCTTCATGCTGCGCGCGGGCACGGTGACGACCTACTTCTCCGCGCATGACTACGAAGGGCCTCGCGGGATGGACTGGCTCAAGCTGCGCATCGACGTGCTGATGCACGCGCGGCCCGGCCAGGCGGAAGGGCACGTGGAGCCGGCCGGGCTGGGGCCGGCGCCGCACTGAGGACGGAGGAATCACGCGGCGGGGGTGAGGGGAAAAAAGGGGCATTTCCGTTGGGTGGGGGCAGGCGCGAAACCGGAAGGGCCATCACGGCCGCCGGGCGCCACAGCTCGGGAGCAACCCCATGTCACCGTCCCCACGCCTTCGTTCCGTGGCCCGGCTCACCGCCGTGGCCTTCACCACCCTGGGCCTCGGCGCGTCCGCGCAGACGTATGCCTTTCCCGGCAACAGCGCGGACCTTCCCGAGGGCAGCCACTGGTGGATCCGCACCGACCACGACGGCACGCACAACCGGGACCTGGAAGCCGTGCGCTTCGACGACGACGAGAAGCGCTTCACCCGCGTGAAGATTCCCTTCGCGGACTACGAGGCCGACCCGAAGAACTCCGACTGGGTCATCTACGGGCTGCCCGTCACCGCCATCGCGGATGGCGAAGTGCTCACCTGCTGGCGCAACGCCCCGGAGGGCCTCAAACCGGCGGTGCACGGCAATGACTCCGTGCCCCACCCGGGCCGCACCTCCAACCCGCTGCGCATCCCGCGCTCGGGCAACCACGTGAACATCCGCACGGACGACGGGAAGATCATCCTCTACGCGCACCTGCAGCCCGGGAGCGTCCCGGAGGAACTCTGCCCCTTCAACGCCACCTACGTGGACGACGCGGAGGACCGGGTGGGGGACCTGCCCCGGGAGGTCATCGTCCCCGCGGCGCAGCGGGTGCGCGTGAAGCGCGGGCAGTTCGTGGGCCGCGTGGGCAGCTCCGGCGCTTCCGCGCATCCCCACCTGCACGTGCACCTGCAGCCCATGACGAGCGAGACGACGGTGGGCACGTCCCTGCCGCTGCCCTACTCGCACGCGTGGCGGAAGAGCGGGAACGCGGACCACAACTCGTCCATTGGCTTCGCCCCGATGCAGAACGAGCCGCTGGACGTGTTCCCCTCCGCCATCCACCCGGATCCGCTGCTGCGCCGGGGCGACATCACCGGACCCCCGGTGCTGGAGGTGGCCACGGCGGCCTCCGGCAGCATGGTGGTGACGGCCACGCGGGACGTGACGGGGCGGCTGGCGATGAACTCGTGGCAGCTGGCGCCGAGTGGCGAGTTCACGAAGCTGCATGACGCCTCCGCGGGCGCGGCGACCTCCATCGCCATGGCCCACCCTGGCAGCAGCAGCACGCGCGACGTGGTGACGGCGCTGCGGGATGGGAGCGGGAACCTCAAGCTCATCGCCTGGCGGGTCGCCTCGAACGGCGCCTTCGAGCGCAAGGGCGAGGCCGGCGGCGACGCGAACGCGACGGAAATCAACCTCGCGGCCCTGCCGTCGGGACTGGGCGTGGTGAGCGCCATCCGCGACTCCACGGGCCACCTGAAGGTCAGCACCTGGGAGACGTCCGCGACGAATGACACGGTGACCCGCATGGGCAACGGCTTCGGCGAGGAGGCGACGAAGGTGGCGCTGACGCCCATCCTCAACGGCCGCGTGGACGGGGACGTGGGCCGCTTCACCGGCGTCGTCACGGCGGTGCGCACGCCCTCGGGCAACCTGAGCCTGACGGCGTGGGAAATCACCCCGCAGAAGACGCTCATCCAGCGGGGCACCCACCTGGCGGGCGCGGTGACGGACGTGTCCATCAGCACCGTCACCATTGGCAACAGCGTGCGCGACATGGTGGTGGCCAGCGTGCGCCTCACCAACGGCATGCTGCGCAACATCTCCTTCGACGTCTCGGCGGCCGGGCAGTTCGTGCGCCGCGACCACGAGGACGGTGAGGCCATCCTGGAGGTGGGCTCGGCGCGCGTGGGGGCCCAGCACCTGGTGACCCCGGTGCGTGACACCGCGGGCAACCTGCGCGTCTACACCTGGGACGTGGACCTGGAGGGCAAGGTCCACCGCTCCGGCAAGGAGCGCGCGGGCGCCATCGTGTCCGGCCTGGCCGCCACCCCCACCACCGTGGGCACCCGCTTCGTCATCACCGCCGTGCGCCTGACGACGGGCACGGGCGGCGGGGACCTGCGGCTGATTGCCTGGGAAGCGAACTTCCGGTAGCGCGCGAAGGGCCACCCCGGAGCCCCAGGGCTCCGGGTGGGAATTTTCACGGATTGCCCGGCTTCTCCTGGCCGCCGATGATGCGTTCGAACGACGCTCGGCGCCCCTTTCGCGAGGAGAGGCATCTTGGAGTTGCGGCACGGCCCATGGGCGGGAGCAACTCCGGACGCCGGGTTGGAGACGCTGCGGCGTGACCTGGGCCGGGCGCTCGCGAGCGTCTGTCCCGCGTCGCTCGCGGACCGGCGGGAGGACCTGTTGCAGGTCGCGATGATGAAGGTGGTGGAGCTGCGCGGGCGCACCCAGGGCCAGCCGGAGCTGACCCCCGCGTACCTGTACCGGGTGGCGTACACGACGCTCATCGACGAGCTTCGCCGGATGGGGGCGCGCAAGGAGGTGGCGCTGGAGGAGGTGGAGCAGGGGCCCGCCCAACCGGTGGCGCCAGGAGACCCGGAGCGCGCGGCGGGGGCCGCGCAGATTGCCCGGGCCGTGCGTGACTGTCTTCAAGGGCTGGTGCAGGACCGCCGCCTCGCCGTGACGCTGCACCTGCAAGGGCACACCGTCCCGGAGGCCGCGGAGCTGCTGGGGTGGGAGGCCAAGCGGACGGAGAACCTCATCTACCGGGGGCTGAGCGCGCTGCGTGCCTGTCTCTCCTCGAAGGGAGTCCAGCCGTGAGCGACCGCCGTCCCGAGGATGACACGCTGGACGCCGCGGGCGTGGAGCGGCTGCGCACGGCGCTGCGCGAGGATGACGCGGCAGGGGAGCCGGTGGACGCGGACCTCGTCTGGCGCGCGGTGAGGCAGGAGTTGCCGGTGGAGGAGCGCCGGGCGGTCATCGAGCGTGTCGCGGCGGATCCCGCGTGGGCGCAAGCCTGGCGGTTGGCGAAGGCGCTGTCGCAGGCAGCGGCGGAGGCGGAGCGGGGGGCTCCGGCGGTGGTGGCGGAGGTGCCCGCGACAGGCGTGGAGGCTCCCGCGAAGGTGGTGTCTCTGACCGCCCGGCGCTTCTGGCAGGGGCGGCAGGCGATGGCCGCGATGGCGGCGACGGTGGTGGTCCTGGTGGGCGCGGTCGTGGTGCTGCGGCAGCAGCAGCAGGCGCAGGTGGACCCGACGCGGATCCGCGGCGGCGCGGCGGAGGCCATCACCTCCAGCGTGCCGGAAGCCACGGCGCTGCCCCGCGAGCGGTTCGTGCTCCGCTGGAGCGGAGTGCCCCAGGCGGTGTCCTGGAGCGTGCAGGTGTCGTCGGAGGATTTGAAGGTGTTCCATCGCGCGGAGCGGCTGGGGGCGCGCGAATACACGGTGCCGGTGGACGTGCTCGCGGAGCTGCCCTCCGGAGCGCGCGTCCTGTGGCAGGTGGAAGCGCGGCTTCCGGATGGAAGCGTCCAGCGCGGCAGTACGTTCGTGAACCGGTTGCGGTGAGTGCCGCAACGCTTGTTGGGCCAGGCCGGTGGCTCAATGACAAACAGAGGGGGATGCAATGAAAGCAATCAATGCTTGTAGGGGATGGGTGCGCGCGCTGTCCGTGATGGCGCTGCTGTGGGGCGTCTCGGCGGCGGCGCAGCCCGCGCCTCCGTCGATCACGGTGGTCGTGACCACGGATGCGCTGGAGGGGACGGCACGGGACCTGGTGGTGGCCTCGGTGGTGGACGCGGGCATCCTTCAGTCGGGGGCCCCGGTGACCATGACGTTGCGCATCCTGGACGAACATGACGCCGTGCTCGCGACCGTCACGGGCACCGTGAGCCCCACCGCGCCGCTGCGGGTGAGCACGAGGGCCCCTTCGTCCGCCGGGGTCCGCGCGCAGCTCATCCTGCCGCCGAACACCGGGCCGCTCTCCGCGGGCGTCCTGGTGCTGGAGCGGGAGGGCCAGGGTGAACCGCCGCCGCCCCCCACGAAGGTCGTCTGTGAGATTCCCGCCCAGGACCCCGACACGGGCATGCCAGAGCCTGTCACGATGAAGACATGCTCGGTGGTGCCCGTGGAGACCTGACGTGACGGGAGGGCGGCGACAGCGCGGGGGACGGTGGCGCGGCTTCACCCTGGCGGTGGGGCTGGCCCTGGGCGTCCCCGCGCCCGCCGCCGCTTCTCCCGCGCCCGTCGCGGAGCCCTCCGCGCTCGCCGGGTGCGAGCAGGCCTTCGAGGCCCGCCCGGAGGACTCCGACGCGGCGATGTGCTTCTTCCGGAACGCCCAGGGGCTCGCGGGGCGCGACGAGGCCCGGCGCAGGCTCCAGGGGCTCATCGCGCGGCACCCGGAGCGCCCCTGGCTCACGCTGGTGCTCGGCCACATGGAGCTGCTCTCCGAGCCCGTGCTGGCGGAGGCGTCCTACCGCCGCGCGGCGCTCGCCTTCCGCGACCTGGGGGACGCGGAGGGCGAGGTAATGGCCGGCATCAACCTGCGCAGCGTGCTGGGGATGCGCGGCCAGACGGAGGAGGCGCACCAGTGGGTCCTGCGGGTGGGCGAGGTGGCCCGGGCCTCCGGGGACCCCCGGCTGGAGGTGCGCGCGCTCATCCTGGAGGCCGCCGAGCTCTCCGACCTGGGCCAGGACCTGGGGCGCGCCTACCGCCTGCTCAAGCGCGCGGAGGCGCTCACCTTCCCGGACGGCACCGACGGCATGAAGAAGCAACTGCTCAGCCCGCTGGCCACGGTGAGCGTGAACCTGGGCCGCTTCGACGAGGCGCGGGATGTGTACGCACGGCTCGCGGAGCTGGCGGAGCGCACGAAGGACGCGGGCACGGAGGCTCGCGTGCGCTTCGCGCTCGCGAGCCTCGCCTGGCGGAGGCAGGAGGATCGTCCCGAGCCGGGAGGGCGGCCGGAGCTGCTGCGGCTCGCGAGGGAGGCGCTCGCGGCCTCCCGGCGCGCGGGCAGCAAGGTCTTCGAGGTGATGTCGCTGCGACTCGTGGCCGAACTGCTGGGCGACGGGCCCGGGGAGCGGAGTGAAGCGGAGGACGCCCTGGGCCGCTGCCTCGACATCGCCCGGGAGACGGGCCTGCCCGAGCGGCGCATCTCCTGCCTGTGGACGCGCGCCGAACGCCGCTCGGCGGTGGACGCGTCCGCCGCGTGGCGAGACGTGGACGAGGCCCTGGCGCTGGCCGCCGAGCACGACAACCCGCTCTACCTCGCCTCCGCGTGGCGGGCGCGGTCGATGGTGGCCTTCCGCACGCGCCCGCTGCCGGAGGCGCTGGGGGAGGCGGAGCGCGCGCTCGACGCGGTGGAGGTGCTGCGCCGGTGGCAGCGGGACGCCACCAGCCAGGCCGAGCTCTTCTCCAACTGGGCCAGCGACTACCACCGGCTCGCGGGCCTCACCCTGGAGGCTGGAGAGGACTCGGCCCTGCCACCCCGCGAGGCACTGGAGCGCGCCTTCGCGGTGAGCGAGCGCCTGCGGGCGAGGACATTGTTCGAGACCCTGGTGGCCTCCCGCGCGCTCCCCACGCAAGAGGAGACACCGGAGCAGCGCAAGGCACGGGACGGCGTGCTGCGCGGCCTGTCCGCCACCCAGCGGCGTCTGCTGGACCCGGCGCTGTCCGCGTCCGAGCGCGCCCGGCTGCTGGGAGAACTCCAGGAGCTGGAGCGCCGCGAGCGCGAGCTGCGGCCCGCGACCCGGCACATGGAGCTTCCATCCAAAACGCTCGCCGCGACCGGGCCCCGCCGGGAGCAGGAGCCGCGTCCCGCGGTCTGGCACGCCGAGCTGCCATTCGCATCGCTCGCCGCGACCGAGCAGCGCCTGGGCGAAGAGGAGGCCCTGCTCGTCTTCCTCGCGGGCGCGGACCATGACCGCCAGGGCGAGCGCGCGGGAGGCGCGTGGGTGCTGGCGGTGACACGCGAGGGCACACGCGCGTATCGCATCCCGGAGCGCGCACGGCTGCGCCCCATGGTGGCGCTCCTGTCGGGCCTCATCGAGCGCCGTGACGGTTCGGAGGCAGCGGCCGCCGCGGCGCTGTACGCGCAGCTGCTCGCCCCTGCCTTGCGCGAGCTGCCGTCGAAGGTGTCGCGCCTGCTGCTCGTGCCGGATGGTCCGCTGCACGACCTGCCCTTCGCCGCGTTGCGGGAGCATGCGGACGCTCCGCCGTTGATGGCCCGGTACGAACTGGCGCGGGTCCCCTCCGCGAGCCTCCTCCACCACTGGCGCGAGCAGCCCGGACAGCCACCGGAAGGCGAGGCCCTGGTCCTGGCGGATCCCGACCGGGGTGAAGCCCTTCAGGGCACGGCGGTGGCCTCCGCGAGGGGCGGCATGTTCCTGGAGACCGCGAGCCTGGGCGCGCTTCCGGAGGCGCGGCGCGAGGGCCGCACCGTGAGCGAGGCCCTGGAGGACACGGCCGTGAAGCCCCGGCTGCTCATGGGCGCGGAAGCGTCCGAACAGGCCCTCAAGGCGTCCCGCTGGGACGCGGTGCGCATCCTCCACATGGCCGCCCACGCGGTCGTGGACGTCGAGTCCCCCGAGCGCTCCGCCCTGGTGCTGGCCCCGGGCGCGGCGGGAGAGGACGGCCTGCTCCAGCCCCGGGAGATCGCGGAGCTGCGGCTGCGGGACGCGCTGGTGGTGCTCTCCAGCTGCCGGGGAGCTTCCGGCGCGCAGCTCGCGGGCGAAGGCGTGCTGAGCCTCGCGCGGGCCTTCTTCGAGTCGGGAGCGCGGGCCGTGGTGGCCAGCCTGTGGCCCATGCGCGACGCCGAGGCCGCGGAGCTCCTGGAGCGCTACTACCGGCACCTGGCGGAGGGGAAGGGCGCGGCGTCGGCGCTGCGCGAGGCCCAGCGCGAGGCCTGGGAGGACGGCGAGCCCGCGGCCATGTGGGCCGGGCTGGGGGTGATGGGGGACGCGGCGCTGGTGCCCGTGCGGCCCGCGGCTGGGGACGCAC
>NZ_RAVY01000155.1:0-23297 GCF_003611625.1 Corallococcus sp. CA054B | reverse complement strand
GCCTCTACCAGCCCCTGCCCGGCCCCTTCGTGCGCCGGGATGCCCAGGGGCGCCCCCTCCAGAACAACGACGACCCCCGCGACCGGCATGGCTCGGACCGCCGGCTGGGCGGCCGCATGTTCTGGAACGTGCTCCACGCCTTCCGGGCCGGGGAGGACACGGAGGACTCCTCCGTCTCCCAGGCCCAGTGGGACCGCATGGTCTTCGGCGCGGTGCTGGCCATGGTGGGCCTGGCCCTGGCGGCCGTCGCGCTCGTCAGCTCGCTCTAGGAGCGACGGGGCGCGTCGAAAGCCTTGGGCTTGGCGCGGCCTGTGCTACGGTGCCGCGCACTTGGCCACCGACGACCTCACACTCGTCAAGCGCGTCCGCAGCGGGGACCAGCGCGCCTTCAAGCTCCTCGTCGAGCGTTACCAGCGCAAGGTGTATGCCGTCGCGCTCGGAATGCTGAAGGACAAGGAGGAGGCGATGGACGTCTCCCAGGAGGCGTTCGTCAAGGTCTACAAGTACCTGGACCACTTCAAGGGCGACGCGTCCTTCTACACGTGGCTCTACCGCATCACGTCCAACATCTGCATCGACGTGCTGCGCAAGCGCCGCGGCGGCGGCGAGCCCGTGGAGTTCGACGAGACGCAGGACGTGGACCTCTCCGAGGCCCGCATCGGCGCGCTCGGCAGCCGCCTGGGGACCAATCCCCAGAAGAGCGCCCTGCGCAAGGAGCTGGCGGAGAAGATCCAGGAAGCGCTGGCCACGGTGCCGGAGAAGCACCGCGCCATCCTCCTGCTGCGCGAAATCGAGGGAATGTCCTACGAGGACCTGGCCCGCACGCTGGACATCCCCAAGGGCACGGTGATGAGCCGGCTCTTCCACGCGCGCGCCAAGGTGCAGAAAATCCTGGGGGATTATCTGGAGCTGGACGAAGCCAAGAGCGGGGTGGGCAACGAATGAGGACGCCAGAAAGGCCTCCTCGAATATCCGAGGGGCCCGTCGCGTCCCCACCGACGAATTCCCACCAGCCCGCAGGGTGAAGAGTATGGCCGGAAATCCCGCGTGTGAGCGTTTCGTACCGCTCCTGTCTCCCTACATCGACGGTGAACTCGCTCCTGGGGAGCGCGTCAACGTGGAGCGGCACCTGGCCGCCTGCCGGGATTGCACGGGCCGCGCGGCGGACCTGCGCGCTGAGTCCGGGTTGCTCCGGGTCGGCCTGGACATGGCGGTGGACGACGTCGACTTCAAGGACTTCGCCCAGAAGGTCATGGCCCGGGTGACGCCGGAGAAGCCGCCCCTCATTGAACGGATGCGGCTGGCCCTGTCGGAGATGTTCCTCTACCAGCGCACCGCGATGATTTCGTCGCTGGCCACCGCCGCGGTGGTGATGCTGGTGGCGCTGCCGCTGGTGCTGCGCGACAACGCGCCGGAGGGCTACGCCGCCGAGCGCATGACGGTGAAGTCCATCCAGTCCTACCAGGGCGCCCGCGTGGCCCCGGTGGTGATGGAGACCGAAGGCGGCGGCTCCATCATCTGGATGGTGGACGAGCAGGAGCAGGCCCCGGAGCCCGTGAAGGAGAAGAAGCCGGGCGCGGTGGAGTCCCAGGATTCGAGCGTGACGCCGGATGGCCAGGAAGGACAGCCGACGCCGGCTCCGTCCGTCCCGCCCCGGCCCACCGGAGGAGCGCTATGACGAAGCCGACGTGGGCGGTGCTGGCACTGCTGTTCGCCGTGGGCCTGGTGATGGGGCCGGCGGTCGCCTCCGCCCAGGAGCAGAAGGTGAAGGTGCAGGTGGAGGTGGTGCTGGCCTCCAACAAGGGCACCGCGGTGGAGCCTCCGGAGCTCTCCAAGATGAAGGAGGCGTTCCAGAAGCAGAACTTCAGCTTCACCTCCTTCAAGCGCATGTCGCTGGACACCGTGGAGGTGGGCGCCCAGAAGCCCACGGAAGTGAAGCTCCCCAACGGGACGAACGCGTCGCTCCAGCTGCTGGGCATGAAGGACGGCAGCGCCACGCTGCGCGTCATCATCCCGAACCAGTCCTCCGTGGAGGTGGAGCTGGGCCGCCAGGGCGCCGTGTACCAGAAGGCCGGCAAGCACGTGGGTGGCGAGGCTCGCAAGGTGGCCAGGGTGGTTTCCTCCACGGACATGACGCTGGCGACCGGGAAGCACATTGTGTTCGTGGGGTGAGGCTTCCGCCGGCCGGGCGCGGACGACAACAGGGATCCACTCCAGGGCCAGGTGAACGACGTGAAACCCATTCTCAGCCCCGGACGCAACTGCTGGACGCGTTCGGAAACGCATGACGCGGGCGTGCTGGTGGACGCCCGGGACTACTACCGGGAGCTGTATCGGGCCATCCGGAAGGCCCGCCGCTCCATCGTCATCACCGGTTGGCAGTTCGACAGCGACGTGACGTTGCTGCGCGGTGAGGACCTGGAGGAGGCCAAGGGAGGAGAAGTCCGGCTGCTGCCACTGTTGGATCAGATGTGCCGGGAGAACCCGGAGCTGCACGTCTACATCCTCGCGTGGGACTTCAGCATGCTGCTCGCCATGGAGCGCGAGTGGATGCAGAACCTGCTCTTCAACTGGACGACGAACGAACGGCTGCGCTTCCGCTTCGATTCCTCCAGTCCGCTCTACGGCGCCCATCACCAGAAGCTCGTCGTCGTGGACGGCGTGATGGCGTTCACCGGCGGCATGGACGTGTGTGACTGTCGCTGGGACGACCGGGACCACCCCGCGCACTCGAAGATGCGCTGCGACTCCGGCCGCGACCCGCACGGGCCCTACCACGACGTGCAGACGGTGCTGACAGGCCCCGCGGTGAAGCCGCTCGCGGAGCTGTTCGAGGCGCGCTGGGCGCACTCGGGCGGAGGCGAGCTCCACCTGGAGCCCGTGAACCGCGACGACCTGACTTTCGAAGCGACGATGCCCGCGCCTCCGGGCCCGGTGGCCATCAGCCGCACCTTCGGGAAGACGCTCCTGCCGCCGCAGGACGAGGTGCAGGAGATCCGCGCGCTGTACGTGGACGCCATCGCCGCGGCCGAGCGCTTCATCTACATCGAGAACCAGTACTTCTCCTCACGCGCCATCTACGACGCGCTCGTCAAGCGCATGCGCGCGGCCGGACGGCCCCGGCTCCAGGTGATGCTGGTGCTGCCCCGTCAGCCGGAGGCGCTGCGCGAGCAGATCGCCATGGGCGTGGCCCAGGTGCGCCTGCTGCGCGCGCTGCGCGAGGTGGCCTCCGAGACGGGCCATGGCTTCGCGGTGTACGGCTCGGCGGCGAAGGACGAGGACGGCTCGGACGTCTTCACGTACATCCACTCGAAGGTGCTCATCGTGGATGACACCTTCATGACCATCGGCTCCGCGAACACGACCAACCGCAGCCTGGGATTGGATTCGGAGCTCAACCTGAGCTGGGAGGCGGAAGCGCCCGGGGACGCCGTGTCGCGCGCCATCCGCCGCGTGCGCGTGTCGCTGATGGCGGAGCACGTGGGCCTGGCCGGCGTGGCCGCGCTGCGCCCGCTGGTGGACGCGAACCACCTGGTGGAGACGTTGGACGGGCTGGCCCTCGCGGGACAGCACCGGCTGCGTCCCCACCCGCTGGAGACGGTGTTCGACCAGAACCCGCTCTTCAAGCCGCTGGAGCCGGAGGAGTTCCTCATCGACCCGGAGGAGTCGGTGCTGGACGAGTCCCTCTTCGAGGCCCTGCACAAGGGCGACGACGGCCTCTTCGCCTCCGGCGTGCGCCTCTTGTCGCGCTGGCTGGTGGGCAAGTCGTGCGAGACGGCCCGGCGGCACAGCGCCATCCTGCCCTGCGAACCCGTCCAGGAAGAGGGCGGGACGGTGGGGAACTAGCGGCGGGCGAAGTCCACGCCCACGCCCGCGCCCGCGCTCACGCCTTGCACCAGCGTGCCGTCCGGCTGCGGGAAGGTCTGTGTGGAGCCCGCGCCCCAGATGTACATGGCGGGCATCACGCGCTGGCGGAACTCCGCGGCCACCGAGTAGCGGGGCTTGTCACCCAGGCCCACCACGATCACGCGCGCGATGCCTCGCGACTCGCCGCCCGGGGTGCTGAAGCTCAGGGACAGGTCTCCGTCCGCGCGGCCGAAGGCGGAGTACTCCACGGCGCCGCTGGCCACCACCTCCGGGGAGTCCGGTCCGTCGCCTCGCGCCACGGACACCTCCAGGTAGCCGGAGAAGTCCTTGGGCACGCGCTGGTCGGACTGGGGCTCCTCGGAGAGGCCCACGGCGGAGAAGCGCGACAGCTCGTAGCCCGCGCCGAAGTAGCCGAAGCGGAAGCCGCCGCCCTGCCGGCGCCCCTGCGCGGTGACGCTGATCTGCGTACCCTTGAAGTTGCCCTCGAACGCGACGCCAATGAGGGCGCCCACGTCCTGCGCGCCCTCGTTGAGCCGCGCGCCACCGGCGACCAGGGCCCACGAACGCAGCCGCTCACCCTTGTACATGGCGAACTCGCCGCCCACCGACGCCACCGTGGCCTCCGGCGTCACCCCGCCGGCCTCGCCGAAGTCGTGCGCCGCCGAGGCGCGCACCAGGTAGCGGTCGAAGTTCCCCTCGCTGTCGCTGGCGATGCGGCCGATGTCCAGCAGCAGCTCGCCGGAGAACACGCGCGCGGCGAGCACGTCGCTGGCCAGCAGCTGCACGCGCGCGGGCCCCGCGGTGAATGACAGCGTGCCGCCCGCCGGGTGGTAGTTCGGGTTGAGCTGGTTGTCGTAGCGGTTCACCAGGTAGCCGCGCCCCAGCGACTCCTCCAGGAACGGCTGCACGCGCATGCCGAAGCGGCCGGACTCGTCGCCAATGCGCAGCAGGCGCACCACCTGGCCGTAGTCACTGCGCTCGTCCCAGTCCTCGCGCCGCAGCCACGCGCCGTAGTCGTCGTCCTTCTGCTTCGGCTCGCTGTCCAGCAGCCGGAAGCGCAGCGGCGCGCCCAGCATGAAGGCGAAGTCCTCGCCGCCATCCACGCCCAGGGACGGGTACGCGTAGCCGAACAGGTCCTGCTTCCCGCCCCGCGTCCCGGACGGGAAGCTCAGCGGCCCCACCTCCAGGAGCGCCCGGAACCCGATGCCTCCCGAGTCTTCCGAGCCCCCCGAGGATTCCGGCGCGGAGTACGACTCCTGCTGCGGATCATTGGGAACCTCCTCGATGGTGGAGGACTGGGAGTGAAGCAGGGCGATGAGGGCCACAAAGGGAGCACCAGTCATTGGTGCTCACTCTAGTTGGCGCGGCGCGGGCTGGACAGACGAATACCCGGGACGGCCCGCGAGCGGGCTTTCCCGGATATCCGCCCTCGCGTGGGGCGCGATGACTAGTTCGTGGGATCCGGCGTGGCGTCCGTCTCCACCTTGGAGCTGTCCGTGCTCGGGGCGTCCACGTCGCTGTTGAGGGCGCCGGACCCGGTCTCGTCGCTCACGTCGCTCTTGCCTTCGGTGGCGGTGGAGCCGGAGCCGCCGGTGCCGCCGAGGTTGCCCTCGGTGCCCAGGTTGCCCTTCTCATTGGGGTCGCGGTTCTGGTTCACCGCGCCGGAGGGGGACTGGGTGTCGCCCAGCTCGGTGGGCGTGTTCTGCTGGACGTCCCACTTCTCGCCGTCCCCGGTCTTCACGGCCTCGTCGGGAGCGCCGGAGCCGCCGGTGGCCTCGCCCTCGTAGACGGTGGGCGCGTTCATGCGGTCGCGCTTCTCCAGGTCGCTGACGTTGCCGGTCTCACCGGGCAGCTCCTGGTTGGAGGCGTCCGAGGACGAGGAGTCGATGCTCCCGCTGGTGTCCAGGGACTCGCCCGCGCTGCCCGAGCCGCCGATGGCGCCTGCCTCGGGTGACGAGGCCTCGCGGGTGTTGGCGTTGTGGCTGGCGCAACCGTACAGCGACAGGGCGACGATCGCCGCGAACAGAGGGAGCTTCATGGGAAATCTCCGTGTGTGTCGGGTGGGTTCAAGTCGGCTGCCAGAAATCTGGTTGCCCTTCCGACAGAGACAAGGACACACACGGTCCTCTGCTACCCGACCCTTACCTGAGCGGCCGGGCGAGCGGGCGCTCAGGTGCCGGGCCGTAGGCGCTAGAGCTTCTTGCGCCGCTTCGACGAGGACGGAGCCGCATCGGTGTCGGCGGCGTCCGCCTTGCGCTTGTCGCCGGTCTTCGCCGTCTCCCCGGCGAGTCGGAGGTGTCCTTCAGCACGTCCTTGTACGCGCCGAAGCGCGTGGCCTGATCAGGGCCCTGCATCGCGGTGAGGGTGTTCTGGAGCGCGCCGTCGCGCTTCGCCTGCACCTCGCCGGAGTCAGCTCGCCCTGGCGCTCAGCGAGCGTGGCGCGCGAGTAGCCCTGCATGCGGCCCGCGCCCGCGGCGGCACCCGCTTGACTACGTTTGTAGTCAGGCGTACCTTCCTTTCTGACTACAGCTGTCGTCACGAAGGGCAGGACGCATGAAGAAGCCGGTGGGAGAGCAGGAGCTGGCGGTGCTGCGGTACGTGGCCGAGCACGGGCCGGCGACGGTGGGCGAGGTGGCCGAGCGCTTCGGCGAGGCGCAGGGCCTGGCGCGCTCCACCATCCTGACGGTGATGGAGCGGCTGCGGCTGAAGGGGCACCTGACCCGTTCGAAGGTGGACGGGGTGTTCCAGTACGCCTCGCCGGTGGCCACGCAAGAGCTGCTGCGCGACGTCGTAGGGAACTTCGTGCAGCGCACGCTCTCCGGGTCACTGTCGCCGTTCGTGACCTACCTGTCGGAGACGGAGGACGTGTCCGACGAAGAGTTGAAGCAGCTCCAGGACGTCGTGGCGCGCCTGCGCCAGAAGCGGAAGGAGTGAGCCCCGTGACGCCTTTCATGACCTCGCCGTGGTGGTCGTCGTGGCCGGAGTCGGTGTGGCGTGCCTCGTGGCAGGGGGCGCTGTGCGCGCTGGCCGTCTGGTTGCTGGCCCGGGCGGTGCCGCGCCTGCCCGCGGCCCTGCGCGCCGGCCTCTGGTGGCTGGTGGCGCTCAAGTTCGTGCTCACGCTGGGCTGGCCCAAGCCCATGCCCCTGGCGCTGCTGCCCGTGGAGGACACCGCCGCGCAATTCCAGACGGTCCGCGTGGAAGGCGCTCAATCCCAGACGCAGGGGCAGACGGTCATGGTGCTCACGGCGCCCGATGCGGCCGTGCGCATGTCGGTGTCGCCGCAACGGCAGACACCGGCGCACGTAGAGAGCCCCTCGGCCGGGGCGCGGGTCGCCTCGTTCTTCAAGGGCGCGGTGGCGTCGCTCCGCGCGCATCCGTGGACGGTGGGGGCCGTGTGGGCGCTGCTCGTCCTGTGGGGCGCGGGCGTGGCGTGGAAGGTGCGGGGCCACGTGCTGGCGTGGCGTCAGGTGCGGGGCATGCGGGAGCGCGCGCGGCCCTTGCGTCACCCGGTGCTGGAGGAGGAGGCGGAGTTCCTCGCGAACGAAGCGGGCCTGCGCCGTCCGCCCACGCTGCTCGTGTCGGACGAGGTGGTGAGCCCGCTGGCCGCGGGGCTCCTGTCGCCGGTCATCGTGCTGCCCGCGAAGGCGCTGCGCGACCTGCCGGAGGACTCGCTGCGCATGGCGCTGGCGCATGAGATGGCGCACCTGCGGCGCGGGGACCTGTGGCTGGGCTGGGTGCCGGCGCTGGCGGAGACGGTCCTCTTCTTCCACCCGCTCGCGCGCCAGGCGGCCCGTGAGTACGCGCTCGCCCGGGAAGAGGCGTGCGACGCGGAGGCGCTGCGCCTCACCGGCGCGGAGCCCGCGGACTACGGCGAGCTGCTCATCGCCTTTGGCATCACCCGGCCCCCGGGCAGCGCAGCGGCGCTCGGGGCGTCGGCCCACCTTCACGCGCTGCACAGGAGGCTCCGCATGCTGGAACATGTCGACGTCGTCCCCACGCAACCCCGCCGGTGGCTGAAGGGTGCGCTGTTCGCCCTCGGCGCCGTGGTCCTGATGCCCTTCCAGGTCGTCGCCAAGGCGCCCGCGGAGAGCACCGCCCCCGCCGCGAAGGACGCGGCCCCTGCCCCCGTCAAGGTGGGCACCGTCCGGCACCTGCCCGAGGATGCCGCGCCGGCCTCCAACGCGAAGCCGTCGCCCGCGTCGAAGCCCACCGTGACGGAGCACACCGCGAAGGCGCCCGGCACGCCCGCGGACGCGCCGCCGCTGCCCGCGCTGCCTCCGCTGCCCCCGCCCACGCCGGGAGCGACGCGATCCACGCAGCTCACCACGCACGTCCCGCCGGCCGCGCCCGCGCCCATCCCGGACCATGACAGGCGGGCTCCGGTGCCGCCCGCGCCGCCCATGCCTCCGGTCGGTGGCAGGCCCATTCCGCCGGTGCCGCCCGTGCCTCCGGTCCGGGGCGCGCTGTCCCCGGTGGCGCCCATGGCCCCCATGCTCGCGGCCGCGCCGCGTCCGCCCGCGCCGCCCGCGCCTCCGGCCATGGGCATCGAGGACGGCGACAGCTTCGCGTATCTCTCCGAAGGCCGCTCGCTGGTCATGGCCGGCTCCACGGACGACCTGTACCTGGCGCGCACCTTCAAGCAGCAGGGCAAGGACCTGCTCTTCGTGCGCCGCGACAACAAGCCCATGCTGATCCGCGACGCGAAGACGCTGGAACAGGTGCGCAAGCTGATGGAGGACTCCAGCAAGCTGGGTGACGCGCAGGGCGCGCTCGGCGAGAAGCAGGCGGCCCTGGGCGCGCAGCAGGCCGCGCTGGGCCAGAAGCAGGCGGAGCTCGGCTACCCCATGTCGCAGATCGCCGCGAAGCACGCCGCCATCGCCGCGAAGCGCGCGGAGATCGCCATGGAGCGCGCCCGCCTCCACTCGCTCGCGGACGGCCCCGAGCGCGACCGCAAGGAGGCGGAGCTCGACAAGCGCGACGATTCCTTCGACGCGGAGCTGGAGGGCCTGGACAAGCAGCAGGAGGAGCTCAGCAAGAAGATGGAGGCGCTCGGCGAGGAGCAGGGGAAGCTGGGGGAGCAGCAGGCGAAGCTGGGCGAGGAGCAGGGGAAGCTGGGGGAGCAGCAGGCGGCGCGCGGCCGCGAGCAGATGAAGAAGGTGATGGCCGTCATCGACGAGGCCATCCGCAAGGGCCTGGCCGAGCCTCTGCCCACCTGAGGACGGAGGGCGCGGCCCCACGGTGACGGCGCACGCGGGGGTTCCCTATACCGGGACCCGGTGTGAAGCCTGTCTCGGAGGTCGCCATGTCCGCCGCCGTCCCGCAGCACACGTCACGCACCACCATCGACATCCTGGTGCGCCGGGTCCGAGAGGGCTCGAGCGCGTGGGCGAAGCTTGCCCTGACGGAGCGCATCCGGCTCCTGGAGGACCTGCGCCACGCGTACCTCTCCATCGCGGAGCCGAGCGTGCGCGCGGCCTGCGAGGCGAAGGGAATCGACCCCGGCGGGCCACTCGCGGGTGAGGAGTGGCTCGGCGGGCCCATGGTGGTGGTGCGCAACATGCGGCTGCTCTCCGAGTCGCTGAAGGACATCCAGAAGCACGGCGCGCCCGTCATCCCCGCGAAGCACCTGCGCACGCTGGAGGACGGGCGGCTCGCCGCGCGGCTGTTCCCCCGGGACAGGCTGGAAGGGATGCTCCTGCCCGCCACCACGGGCGAGGTCTACTTCCAGCCCGGCGTCACCGCGGCCAACCTGCGCGAACACCAGGCCTCCTTCTACAAGAAGCCCCACAAGGGCCGGGTCTGCGCGGTGCTGGGCGGCGGCAACGTCAACTCCATCCCGCCCATGGACTGCCTCTACAAGCTCTTCGTCGAGGGCACCGCCTGCGTGCTCAAGATGAACCCCGTCAACGCGTACCTGGGCCCGTTCCTGGAGCAGGCCTTCGCGCCGCTCATCGCGCGCGACGCGCTGGCCATCGTGTACGGCGGCGCGGAGGAGGGCGCGCAGTTGGTCCACCATGACGCGGTGGACGAGGTGCACATCACCGGCAGCGACAAGACCCACGACGCGCTCGTGTGGGGCCCACCCGGCCCGGAGTCCGACGAGCGCCGCCGGAAGAACGAACCGCTGCTCGCGAAGCACGTCTCCAGCGAGCTGGGCAACATCTCCCCCGTGGTGGTGGTGCCGGGTCCGTACTCGGACGGCGAGCTGCGCTTCCAGGCGGACGACATCGCCGGCATGGTCGCCAACAACGCGTCCTTCAACTGCAACGCGGCGAAGCTGCTGGTGCAGCCGAGGGAGTGGAACCAGCGCGGCGCGCTGATGGACCGCATCCAGGCGAGCCTGGGCCAGGCGCCCGTGCGCCGCGCGTACTACCCGGGCGCGCAGGAGCGCTGGCGCCAGTTCACGGACGCGCGCCCGAACCTGCGGCTGGTGGGCAACCCCGGCGAGGGCGACCTGGCCTACGCGCTGATTCCGGACGTGGACCCCGCGAAGACGGACGACCGCGTGTTCCACCACGAGCCCTGGTGCACGGTGCTGTCGGAGACGGGCCTGCCGGGCTCCGACGAACCGGTGGCCTTCCTGGAGGCCGCGGTGGCGTTCCTCAACGAGAAGGTGTGGGGCACCCTCAACGCGATGCTCATCGTCCATCCGAAGACGATGCGGGACCCGAGGGTGCGCGCGGCGGTGGAGAAGGCGGTGCGGGACTTGCGCTACGGCACCGTGGCCCTCAACACCTGGCCCGCCGCGGGCTACGCGCTGGGCAGCATGCCCTGGGGCGGCCATCCGTCCGCGACGCCCCGGGACATCCAGAGCGGGCAGGGCTGGGTGCACAACACGTTCATGCTGGAGTCCATCGAGAAGTCGGTCCTGCGCGCCCCGCTCACGTCCCTCATCCCGCCCCCGTGGGTGCCCGGTCACAAGAGCATGGCGACGCTGTCCCGCCGGTTGATGGAATTCGAGCAGTCCCCGTCCTGGTGGAAGCTGCCGGGTGTCGCCCTGGCCGCGCTGCGCCGGTAGGGGCAGGCGGGGAGGCGGGGAATCTGGAGGCTCGTGGTAGGTAGGGGGCCATGGCATCCAGGTACGCGCAAGAGGGTGGGCAGTCGCTCCAGCAGGGGCAGCCCGCGGAGGCGGTGAAGAGCTTCCAGAAGGGCCTCTCCATCGACCCCAAGGACGTGGACTGTCTGATGGGCCTGGTGCGCGCCCACCTGAGCACCGGCGCCTCCAAGGAGGCCGAAGGGGCCGTGACGCGCCTGTTGCAGGTGCAGCCGGACAACACGGAGGCGCAGGCGCACCTGGCCATGCTCAAGGCGCAGGCCGGGGACCCGGTGGCGCTGGTGACGCTCAAGGCGCTGGCCGCCGCGCCCACCGCCGGCTACTTCGAGCGCTTCAACCTGGGCACGCTCCTGGCGGACCGCGGCGACCTGGTGGGGGCGAAGGCCGCCTTCGAGGCCGCGCAGGTGGTGGCGCCCCACAGCGTCTATCCGCACTTCGAGCTGGGGCGCATCGCGGTGCAGCGCAAGGACACGGCGGCGGCGGTGACGCACTTCCAGCAGGCCGCCTCGCTGGCGCCCCAGGAGGCCCTGCCGCACCTGATGCTGTCGCGCGCGCACGCGGAGAGCGGCGCCATCGGGGCGGCCATCGCGGCGGCCACGCGGGCCCTGGAGCACGCGCAGGGCCGCACGCGCGTGGCGGTGTTGCAGGACCTCTTCCGCCTCTACCTCCAGGCCAACGGCCAGGACGCGGCCCGCCGCACCATCCTGGAGCTGCGCGAGCTGGACCCCGAGCAGGTCCGCTACGTCCACCTGCACGGCATGGCCTGCATGCTGGCCGGGGAGCTGGCCCAGGCGAAGGCCCTCTTCGCGGAGGCGCTCGAGCGCGCTCCGAATCAGTGGGACATCCGCCACTCGCTGGCGCAGGCGCACGAGGCGCTGGGCGAGCGCGCCGAGGCCCGCAAGCTCCTGGAGGAGACCGTGGCGGTGGCGCCCCACGAGCCCGGCCCCACCAACGACCTGGTGCGCCTCCTAATGGGCGACCAGGACCACGCGCGGGCCCGCGTGCTGCTGGAGCGGGTGCTGGAGGCGAACCCCCAGGACGCGCTCACGCACCTGAACCTGGCGCGCGCCACCCAGCCGTTCGACCGGGCGGAAGCCACCCGGCACGCCAGGCAGGCGCAGTCGCTGGGCGCCGCGGACGACATCGTGAAGGACCAGGCGGCGCGGCTCCTCACGGAGCTGAGCGGCTGACGCACCCCGTCTTCCCCTGTCCCAGGCCCGTGCCTACCTTCAGGCCCGGTCCGAGAGCGGGCAGGGGGGACGTATGCGCAAGGCGGAGCAGGCACTGATTGAGCAGTTGGAGGCGCGCTTCCGCGAAGTGACGCGGCTGCTCTACACGACGTCCATCCCCGCGTCGGTGCTGGACGCGGAGCTGATGCCGATGATCGCCGAGGACGTCACCTTCACCGACCCCTGGCAGAAGGGGGGCGGCAGGGAGACGTACCGCAAGGGCGCGGCGGGCTTCCACTGCATGTTCCGCTTCGACTTCGACATCTACCAGCTCAACGTCCAGCTGGAGCCGGATGGGAAGAGCGGGCGGGCCATCGTGGATGGGGTGATGAACCTCAAGCAGTTCGCGTGGCTCTACACGTACCCGCTGCGCACGCTGCTCGTGTACGACTTCACGCTCCAGCGCGGCGAGGACGGCGGTGAGGTGCTGCCGCTCATCCACGCGCACGAGGAGATGTGGAGCTTCGGCGACATGATCGCCAACGTGCCCGGCGTGGGCGCGCTCTACGACCGCTTCCGCAACGCCTTCAGCGTGGGCTTCCTGGCGGCGTCCGCGCTGTGCGGGCGCCTCAAGCAATCCACCTGAGAGGCCGGGCGGCAGGGCACGGGCGTCATGCCCTGACATGTCTGTCAGGGATTGCCGGGGGCGACTCCGGGTGCGGCCGTCTGTCGGCCAGTGGGCACGGGTGTTGCTCTGGGGCGCGGGGTCCCCTGTCCCCGGAGGTCCCGCGTGCGTCGCTGGCTGTCGCTGCTGCTGCTCCCCGTCCTTGCTGGCTGTGAGCCCGGTCTGGAGGCGGCCGGCGTGTTGGATGCCACGGCGGCACGGCTCGAGGACGACCGTGTCTCCGTCGAGGTCACGCTGGCCTGCGGCCTCGTCTACGGCATGGGGCGGTCGCAAGGCTGTGACGCGGATGGCGAGCGCGTCTGCGTCTCCGCGACGTGGTACGCGGCCGGCGACACGGCCTTCGCCCATCCGGTGCACCGGGCGGAGTCGTGCCAGACGGTCCCCGACATCATCGGCACCCAGGTGACGGTCACCACGTCGGAGGCCGTGGACCGGGACCCCGGGCTGCGCATCCTGGTCAGCGCGGATCCCCGCGTGGCGAACGTCGTCATCCCCAACCCCTGAGGCCCCCCATGCATCCGACCTTCATCATCGTGGCCCTCGCGGGCCTGCTGGCGGCCTGCGGGCCTCGTTGGGACGCCGTGGGCGTTCGCGCCGCCTCCGCCACCCGTGACGCGGATGACCACGTCACCGTGACAGCCGTGTTGACCTGCGTGCCCGCGAACGGCTCGGAGCCCGACGGCTGTGACAAGGATGGGGAGTCCCTGTGCATCGGGCTCATCGGGTACCCGACCCCGGAGGTCCTGCCGGAGGATCGCTCCTCCCTGGGAGTCTGGCGCGTCTCCGAGTGCTTGCAACCCAAGCACTGGGAGGGGACGACCGTGGTGTTGCGCTCACCGGAGCCCGTGCCGCGCGACGTGCCCTGGACCCTGGAGCTGGGACGGACCCTCATTGGTGGAGAGGGCCCGCGCGTCTTCATGGCGAGCCCCTGACATGCGCACGTCTTGCTATGTAGGGCGGGTCTTCTTGTTGGGGGAGCCGTGATGCGGCGTACCGTGATTGGAATGTGGTTGGCGCTGGCCGCCATGGGCTGCGGCGAGGACCTGCAAGCACCCGACGTCTCCGGTGTCCGGGCCACGCGGCTGGACGATGGCCGGGTGTCTCTCAGTGTCTACGTCACGTGCTTCGCGCTCAAGGGGGAGCAGCCGGCGGACGAAGACTGCGGCTTGCCGGAAGACGAGCCCCTCTGCGTCGATGCAGGCTGGTACCTGGCGACGGACGCCGCCTTCGGCACGCCCCTGTTCTCACAGCGGACGTGCGAGCCGGTCGGCACCGTCATCCGCAGGTCGATGACCGTCGTCTCGCCGGGCGTCGTCCCTGCCGAACACGACTGGCGCATCCTGGTCCAGGTGGATCCGCGCAGCACCCGCATCATCCTCGCCAGCCCCTGAGCCTCCCCATGTCCCTGCGAATCCCCTGGATGTTGACGTGCTGTGGCCTGCTGGCCGCGTGTGGCTCCGGCCCGGACCTGGTGGGCGTCCGCACCGCCACCGCTGTCCGCGACGCGGACGACCGGGTCACGGTGACGGCCGTCCTCACGTGCGTGCCGTGGGACGGCTCCCCGGCGGGAGGGGACTGCGACGCGGACGGCAAGGAGCACTGCATGGTGGCCACCTGGACCGACTCGTACGGTCGCAATTCCCCCCGGATCATCACGTCGGGCGTCCAGTGCGTCATCCCGCAGCGGGTCGAGGGCGCGACAGTGGTCATCCGTTCATCGGCCCCCGTGCCGCGCGAGCAAGGCCTCACTATCAGGCTCGGCGACACGCCGAGGGTGGTCATCGACAGCCCGTGACGGGCCCCTTGAAGGGTGTCTGTCTTTTCAGCGCCCGAACAGCCCGCGCCGCTTCGTCTGCTGCGCCTGTCCGCCCAGGCGTGACAGCCGCTGGCCCAGGATGCGGCTCATCTCCAGCGCGACGGCGGGGTTGGCCATCATCACGCCGCGGAAGTCCTCGCGGCCCACGGCGGCCAGCTCGCACGGCGTGGCGGTGACGGCGGTGGCGTTGCGCGGCTCGCCCGTGAGCAGGGCCAGCTCTCCGAAGAAGCCGCCCTGCTTCACCGTGGCCACCGTCTGCCGGGAGGCATCCTTCATCGCCACCTCGCCGGAGATGACCACGTAGAACGTCTCGCCCGCGTCACCCTGGCGGAACAGCTCCGTGCCCGCGGGCGTCTGGAGCAGCTCCGCGCCTCGCGCCACCGCCCCCAGCTCGTCGTCACTCAGGGGCGCCAGGAAGTCCAGCTTGCGCAGCGTCTGCGCCAGCGTCGACGCCAGGCCCGCGCCCAGCGGCGGCTCCGACGTGAGGAACTCCACCGCCTTCGCCACCTGCGTGCGGCGCGCCACGAGGATGACGTTGTGCCCGGCCTTCAGCTGCGTGTTGCCCTCCGGCAGCGCGGTGTGGCCCTGCGGATCCACCAGCGCGATGAAGATGCACTCGCGAGGAAACCCCTCCATGCCGCGCACCTGCGCCACCGTCTGCCCCGCCACGCGGGCGCGCGCGGGGATGGCCAGCTCGAACAGGAGCGCGTCACCGCTGCTGAGCGGCAGCGACCCGGACACCTGCGGGAAGTCGATGGCGGTGGTCATCTTCGCCACCACCACGTCCGCCTCCGCCACCAGCTCCTTTACGCCTGCCAGCCGGTACGCGTCGCGGTAGTTCGTGTCCAGCATCCGCACCATCAGGCGCGCGCTGGACGTGGAGCGCACCAGCATGGCGAACGCCAGGTTCGCCGGGTCGTGCGCCAGCACCGCCGCCGCCACGTCCGCCGTCCCGATGCCCGCCGCCTCCAGCACGCGCGGGTTGGTGGCGTCCCCGCACACCGTCACCACGCCCACCTCTTCGAAGAGGCGCGCGCAGATGCCCGCGTCGCGTTCAATGACCGTCACCGTGTGCTGCTCCGACACGAGCCGCGCCGCCAGCGCGCCGCCCACCCGTCCTCCCCCCGCGATGACGATCTTCATGACGCCTTCTGCTCCTTGCCTTCCGGGTTCGCGTGCCCGCCGTGCAGCACCTTCTCCAGGTCCAACATCCGCGCGTCCAGATGCGCCAGCATCTCCTCCGCCGTCCCCTCCGGGATCAGCCCGTTGCGCCGCGCGCCCTGCAACGCCGTGCGCTCCGCGTCGATGAGCCGCCGCCGCGTGCTCAAGAGGTCCTTCGCCCCTTCGGCCAGGTGCTGCTCGCTGATGCGCCGCAGCTCCCGCTCCGCCCGGGCGATGTTCACCTGGTACTCGCTGCGCAGGTGCTCATAGGCCGCGCGCGGCAGCAGGCCCTGGGAATGCAACGCATCCAGCTCCACGTGCGCCGCGCGGCTGGCGATGAGCTTCCCGCGCTGCTCCGCCATCTCCAGCGCCACCGCGTCCTGCTGGAACAGCCCCAGCGCCTTGAGCGCGCCCGTGAGCATCAACCCCTGGCCCACCATGGACACCAGCGTGACGCCGAACGCGATGGAGACAATCTGCTCGCGCGCGGGCGTGGTCTCCGGAAGACCCAATGCCAGACCGATGGACAGCGCGCCCTTGATGTTGCCCACCAGGAACACGTGCTGCCAGCGCAGCGGGATGGACTCCGCGGGCTTGAACAGACGCAGGAGCAGGAAGGGCAGGTAGATGGCCACCGCGCGCCCCACCACCACCGCCACCACCGCGATGCCCACGCCCGGCAGGTGTCCCTGGAGCGCCTCCGGCCGCGTGTCCAGACCCACGGAGAGGAAGAGGAACGTGTTGACGCCGAAGGTGGCGTACTCCCAGAAGGAATGGATGGCCACCTGGCTCTGCGGCGGCACCTCCCGCCGTAGCGTCACGCCCACCGCTAGCCCCGCCACCACCGCGGAGATGGCACCCGACAGGTGCACCTCTTCCGCCATCACGTAGGACGCCAGCGCCACCGCCGTCGTCACCATGATCTCCGCGAGCGGATCCTCCGCGCGCCGGATGATGAAGCCGCCCAGCAGGCCCAGCGCCAGGCCCACCACCGCGCCCCCCACCGACGCGAGCAGCACGTGGCCGCTCAAGGAGCCCAGCGACGGCGCCGCGCCGCCCGCCACCACCGCCGCGATGGCCGTGTACGCCACCAGCGCGGTGCCGTCATTGAAGAGGCTCTCGCCCTGGATGATGCCCGCCAGCCGCCCGGGCACCGGCGCACGGCGGAAGGCGTAGAGGATGGACACCGTGTCCGTCACCGCGAGGATGGCGCCCAGCAGCAGCGCGGGCCCCCACGCCAGGTGCAGCATCCAGTGCAGCGCGGCGCCGGTGGCGCCAATGGCGAGCACCATTCCCAGCGTGGACAGCAGGCCAATGGGGACCGCGTTCGCGCGGATGCCATTGAGGTCCGCCATGATGCCGCCCTCGAAGAGCAGCAGCGGCAGGCATATGAGGAAGACCACCTGGGGGTTGAGCGGGGGAACCCCCGGCAGCAGGTGTGCAACGGAGATGGTCAAGCCACCAAGCACCAGCGCGACGTTGTACGGCACGCTGGCCCGCTTGGCGGCGATGGCAAGCGCGATGGCCGCCACCATCAGGCCGATGAGTATAGGTACTTCCAGCAGCACGGCGACTCCACTGGGGCCAGGAAGAGACGCGAAGCTTTCCAGATTCGCGCGGACCGTGCACGGGCACCGCCCGCTTTTCAGCTCCACGCCCGAGGCCCCGCCCGCCCGCCTTCCTCCCTCTGGAAGTGCGCCCTGGCGGTACGGCGTCCGCGTGGTACAGCGGGACCCCAGATGAAATCCGGCTCGCTGGACACCCTGGTGCTCTCCGTCACGGCCCTGCGCAAGACCTACGGCGCCCACACGGCCGTGGACGGCATCTCCTTCCACGTGCGCCGCCGCGAAATCGTGGGACTTTTGGGCCCCAACGGCGCGGGCAAGAGCACCACCATCAACATGCTCCTGGGCGTGCTCCAGCCCACCTCCGGCACCATCGCCATTGAAGGCACGGACCTGGAGACCCACCGGGTGAAGGCGCTGTCCCGCACCAACTTCGCCGCCGTCTACTCGCCCCTGCCCGGCAACCTCACCGTGGCCCAGAACCTGCGCGTCTTCGGCCTCATCTACGGCGTGAAGGGGCTGTCCGCCCGCATCGAGACGCTGCTGGAGGAGTACGACCTGAAGCGCTTCCGCGACACCAAGTGCGGCGTGCTGTCCTCCGGCGAGCAGACGCGTGTGTCATTGGCCAAGGCCATGCTCAACGAGCCGCGCCTGCTGCTGCTGGATGAACCCACCGCGTCGCTGGACCCGGCCACGGCGCTGGACATCCGCACCCGCATCAAGGCCTTCGCCTCCCAGGGCAACAGCAGCGTGCTGTGGACGTCCCACAACATGTACGAGGTGGAGTCCGTCTGCGACCGCGTCCTCTTCCTGGCGCGCGGCCGGGTGCTGCTGGAGGGCGACCCGAAGACGCTGCCGCGCGAGCACGGCAAGGCCACGCTGGAGGAGCTGTTCATCGCCGTGGCCAACGAGCCGCTGGCCCTGGAGAGGAACGAAGCGCCATGAACCTGAACCACGTCGCGGGCATCGCGCTGCGCCAGTTCTATCTCTACAAGGGCAACTTCGCGCGCGTGGTGCCGCTGTTCGCCTGGGTGGCCGTGGACATGGTGCTGTGGGGCTTCATGACCCGGTACCTCAACGAGGTGACGTCCTCCGGCTACGACTTCGTGCCGGCGCTGCTGGGCGCGGTGCTGCTCTGGGACTTCTTCGCGCGCGTGATGCAGGGGCTGACGACGGGCTTCTTCGAGGACGTCTGGTCGCGCAACTTCCTCAACGTCTTCGCCACGCCGCTGACGCTGCCGGAGTACGTGGGCGGCCTGGTGGTGACGAGCATCGCGACCAGCGCCATTGGCCTCGTCGTCATGCTGCTCTTGTCCACCACGGTGTTCGGCCTGTCCTTCGCCGCCTACGGGGCGATGTTCATCCCCTTCGTGATGGTGCTGTTCCTCTTCGGCATCGCGCTGGGCATCCTCAGCAGCGCCATGGTGCTGAGGCTGGGCCCCGCGTCCGAGTGGTTCGTCTGGCCCATCCCCAGCCTGCTGTCCCCGTTCGTGGGCGTCTTCTATCCGCTGTCCACGCTGCCGGAGTGGATGCAGTGGGTGGCGAAGCTGCTGCCCCCGTCCTACGTCTTCGAGGGCGTGCGCACGCTGGTGGCCGGCGGCGAGTTCTCCGGCGTCACGCTCGGCTGGGGCTTCGCGCTGGCGCTGCTGGACATCGTGCTGGCGGGCTGGGTGTTCCAGCGCGTCTACCGCTACGCGGTGCGCACGGGCCTGCTGGCCCGCTACAGCGCGGAGAGCGTGAGCTAACGCCGGACGCGCAGGAGCAGGTCCTTCTTCGGGCCGCACTCGCCCCGGCCGTCGCAGTTGCTGGTGGTGACGTACAGGTGGCCGTCCGGGCCCATCAGCACGTCGCGCAGGCGGCCCCAGGTGTCGCGCAGGTACACCTCGTGCCGGGTCACGCGGTGGGGTTGCCGAGCGTCGAACTCCACCCGGTGCAGGTGCTTGGACTTGAGCGTGCCCACGAGCAGCGACCCCTTCCACTCCGGAATCGCGCTGCCCGTGTAGACGGCGGCGCCGCCCGGGGGCGCGGCGTCGTCGAAGGTGAGCGACGGGGTGACGCGCCCGCTCTGCGTCTCGCACGAATAGATGCCGGGCCAGCCCAGGTTGTCGCCCGCCTTCACCACGTTCACCTCGTCGTGGCCGAAGCGCATCGTCTCGCCGCTGGGGCCGTGGTCGGTGAGGTACAGCGTGGTGGCGTCCCTCCAGTCAAAGCCTTGCGTGTTGCGCACACCCAGCAGGAACGCGGGCGAATCCGGAAAGGGATTGTCCTGGGGCACCGCCCCGTCCGGCGTCAGGCGCAGCAGCTTGCCCGCGGGGCTGGCCACGTCCTGGGACAGGTCCGGGTCGCGCGAGTCACCCGTGCCCACGTACAGCATGCCGTCCGGCCCGAAGCGCAGCCGCCCGCCGTCGTGGTACTTCGCGGACGGGATGTCGCCGAAGATGACGCGCTCGAAGGTCGCGCTCGTGCCGTCCGGTGACAGCGTCCAGCGCTCCACCCGGTTCTGCGCCTTCCCGTCCGCCTGGGTGGTGACGTACAGGTAGAACCGCCGGTTCGTCGCGAAGTCCGGGTGCGCGGCGATGCCCAGCAGGCCGCCCTCGCCGTTCGCCGTCAGGGGCAGCGTGGCCACGGCCCCGGGCTGCAGCTGGCCTCCGCGCAAGAGCCGCACGCGGCCGGGCCGCTCGGTGATCAGCGCGTCGCCATTACCGCCCGGCAGGAAGGCCACGCCCCAGGGGACCTCCAGCCCTTCCGCCACCACGTCCACGGTGACGGGCACGCTGCCGTCCTGGCCCCAGCCGTCCTCCATCAGGATGCAGTCCGCGGCGGAGGCCGTCCCCTGCGCCTGGCTCCTGCGGCAGGCGGAGGCGGAGGCGGTGAGCACCACGAGGGCGGACAGGAGCAGGCGTCGGGAGCGCATGGCGACAATCTAGCGTTGGTGAACGCGGCCTACCGACCTGGAAGGGGGGCAGCCGAGCGCATTCGGGACTGGAAGACGGTGCCGGGTGGCGTTGTCGCGGCCCCTGTCGTGGGCACCTTGCTCGGGCGGGTTCAACGGCAACCTTTGCCCAGCGGGAGGCAGTTCCATGGCGCGCATCGCACTCATCGTGGCGAACGACTTCGAGGACTCCGAGTTCCAGGTCCCCTACGACAAGCTCAAGCAGGCAGGCCACGAGCCCGTCGTCATCGGCGTGGAGGCCGGCAAGACGCTCAAGGGGAAGAAGGGCGCGGAAATCCGCACGGAGAAGGCGGTGAAGGAGGTGAAGGCCGCGGACTTCGCCGCGCTGGTGATTCCCGGCGGCTACTCGCCGGACCACCTGCGCATGGACATTGGCATGGTCGGCTTCGTGCGCGACTTCTTCAAGGCGGACAAGCCCATCGCCGCCGTGTGCCACGCGCCGTGGATGCTGGTGGAGGCGGACATCGCGGACGAGCGCACCGTCACCTCGTTCCCCTCCATCAAGACGGACCTCATCAACGCCGGCGCGCGCTGGGTGGACCGGCAGGTGGTGGAGGACGGCAACCTCATCACGTCCCGCAAGCCGGATGACCTGGAGGCCTTCTGCGCCGCCGTGCTGCGCCAGCTGAAGGACGGCATCGCCCCACGTCTGGAGTCGCCCCTGGCCCCGGAAGCCACCGCGGACCGCGCACCCCCAGTGCACTGAGCCGCCACCAGGGCGGAAAATGGTCCAACAGGACCCGGCCCCCAGGGTGCTTCAGGCGCTCTGGGGGTTTTACGTATCGCGTGAAGGAACGGATTTCCCCCCCACGGATCCGCCTGCCTGCCCCCGTTTCCAGAGGGAGAATGTTGGCGGGACAACCCCCCATCCCCTCGACGCATTGTGCTGTCGGGAGCATGCGTTGGGTTTTTGCTCCTCTGGAATTGTTCCGTTGTCTTTGGTTCTTCGGTACAAGACACTCAGACATTTGTACGGGGTTCCACCAACCCCAGGGGAGTCATCTAATCCCCGAGTTTTACAGCTGGGTTGCCATTGTGCAGTCTTATTGTTTATTATTCCGACCGCACCGACCCCTCGACGAACCGCGCCATCACTGGCGGTCACTGTGGACTCCCGCATGAACCCGGCTCCTCGAAACGTGGTGTCCCAGCCTCGTCAGGTAGTCCGGGCGGTGTTGAACGAAGCGCTGGAGAGCAAGCTGGGCGGTGAGGTGGTGGTGAAGTCCACCACGGTCTCCGGGCGCATCTTCGTGGTGGAGCGCAAGGTGGCGTGGACGGTGCTCACGGGCCCGGGCGCGCGCAGCTTCTCCACGGCGCTCATCGACGCGAAGCTGGTGAGCCGCGAGGACGTCGAGCAGGTGATGGCGGAGTGCCGCAAGAGCGGCGGCAACTTCTGCGAGACGCTGGTGGCGTGGGGCCTGGTGCCGCGCGAAACGCTGCGCGACCTGCTGTGCCACCACGTGACCGCGCAGCTGGAGACGCTCTTCGGGCTGACGGAGGCGCAGGCGCTCTTCGTGCCGCAGCCGCGCTCCTACGCCAGCCAGCTGACGTTCGACCTGGCGGAGCTCACGGCCGACACCCCGCAGCCTGCTGTTCCGCAGTCGCAGTCCCCCTCGGGTCCCCCCGTCCTACTGGAAGGTGAAGCCATGGCGAACGTGAAGCAGGCGCTGGAAGAGGCGATGAAGATTGAAGGGGCGTTCGCGGTCTGTCTCGCGGATGCCAACAGCGGGATGACCCTGGGAAGTGTCGGTGGGAACGCGGCCTTCAACGTCGAGGCGGCGGCCGCGGGCAACACGGAGGTGATGCGCGCCAAGCTGAAGACGATGAAGGCCCTGGGCATCAAGGACCGCATCGAGGACATGCTCATCACCCTGGGCGAGCAGTACCACATCATCCGTCCGCTCTCGGCCCGCGAAGGCCTGTTCCTCTACATCGCGCTGCACCGCGCGAACGCGAACCTGGCGATGGCGCGCTTCCGCATGGCGGACGTGGAGAAGAGCATCCAGCTCTGAGGCTTCACCTGAGTGCCACCCCCACGCCGCCCGTTTCCCTCCTGGAGGGAAGCGGGCGGAGGCGTTTGGAGGGTCAGTGCTCTCCCGCGCGCTTCTCACCGGCTTCCACGCGCAGGGCCAGGCGGTTGCCGCGCGGAGGCAGCGGGCAGGTGGCGAAGCGCGAGAAGGCGCACGGCGGGTTGTAGGCGCGGTTGAAGTCCAGCACGACGCGCCCGTCCTTGTCCGGCAGCGGCGCTTCGAGGAAGCGGCCGGCGCCGTAGGTCGTGTCGCGGTTCGTCTCGTCGCCGAAGACGATGAACAGCTCTCCGTCTCCCTCCTCTCCCACGGGCGTCAGGCGGTACTCCTTGCCCGCCACCGTGAAGACGAGCGTGCCGGCGGACTTCATCTCCTCCGCATGGCCCAGCACCGTCGGCACGCTGATCATGCGCGGCTTGTCGTCCGGCACCAGCTTCGCCTCCACCTTCCAGTCCGCGCTGGCCGGATACATGGGGATGCCGGGGAACTGCTTGCGCGCCGCCGCATCCGAGTCCTTCACCCGCACGCCCAGCCTGTCCTTGCGGAGGATGATCTGGAAGCTCACGGTGCCCAGGCGCACCACGTCCGGCGCGCCCTTCTCGTCTGTCTTCAGCGCGCCGCCCGTGAAGGGCTTGCCCTCCAGCGTGGAGGCGACACCCGGCGCGGGCTGGAAGCTCACGCTGTTGCCCTTGCGCACGAAGGTCCCCGCCTGGGCCGGCGCTGGCGAGGGCAGCGGCACCGCGCTGCCGGGCGCGGAGCCGGCCGTCTGCTCGCCCTCCTTCAACCAGGTGAGCCCCACCAGCGTCAGCCAGCCGTCCGGCGATTGCAGGCGTTTCAGCCGTTCGGCGTGCCACGCCTGGGTGGCGGCGGCGACGTCCTCCGCGGGGGCCTTCTTCTCCGCCTGCGCGGCGGGCTTCGGAAGTGGCTTCGTCGCGGGCGGCGAGGCCTGCAATGCCAGGGACAGGACCAGGGCGAGGGTGCTCATGGGGAGGGGCCTCGG
>NZ_RAVY01000154.1:0-23402 GCF_003611625.1 Corallococcus sp. CA054B | reverse complement strand
GGGACGGGGGGAACGGGTGCGGGGACCGGCGCGCCTTCCGGCGAGGCGGGTGAGCCCGGGGCTCCAGCTCCCACGGGCGGCATCTTCGGGCCGGGCTCGGTGGTCGCGGGGCTTCAGGATCGCATCGAGGTGCAGCGCCACGGTCCGTTGGAGGAACGGCAGGTGGCTCGCGCGAAGCAGGATGCTCGCAAGCTGGCGTCGTTGATGAAGACGCTGGACCTGGGCGGAGATGCCGCGTGCAAGAGCACGCTGGACGCGCTCTGCGAACAGCTGTGCGAGGCCCAGAAGGTCGTGGCGCAGGCTGTGCCTCCGCCCGGCCGTCCCGTTGGCGCGTTGTCCGAGTCGCAGGAAATCCTCGCCCGCCAGCTCCGCAACTTGCAGAAGCGGCAGGCGGACGCACTGGCCGCGCTGGAGGAGGCGCTGGCCCCGTGCGCGGACGAGGACCCGGCCGTGCACGCGGTCCGGTTGGACAAGATGGTCACGTTCCTGGATGCCTTCGTGAACAGCCTCATCCAGGAGGCTCGGGATCAGCTCGTCATCCTCAAGGGCAGTGAAGCGCTGAACCGGGCGGACCAGGCCTTCGGCGCGGAGGCGGGCGTGGCCCGGCCGCTGGGCGTGGCGGCATCTGGAACGGACAGCCTCTATCTGCTGCCGCTGACGGATGCCTCCGGGCTGACCTCGCAGGAACCGCCGGTGCGGCCAGGAGACTGGTTCGTGCTGGCCGAGGACGTGGAGCGCCTGGGCCCCGGCGGAGCGAAGGGCACGGAGCGGCTCTACCGAGAAGCGCTGCGGGTGCTGCGCGTCCGCACGGAGGTCCCGCCCGGTCAGCGCACGCCGATGACACAGGTGACGTTCCAGCCACCGCTGTCGCGCGCGTACGCGTTGGACCGGGTGGTGCTGCTGGGCAACAACACGCTCGTCAGTGAGGGCTCCACGGTGGAGGAGGTCGCCGTGCCCGCGCTGGATCTGCGCACGGTGCCGCTGCTGCATGGGCCGGTGACCTGGCTGCGCGACCCGAGCCACGCGGGAGGCCGCCGGCCGGAAGTGTCGCTGACGGTGGGGGGACGCGCGTGGCATCTGGTGGACTCGTTGTTGGACGCCGCGCCGGACGAGCTGGCCTTCGCGGTGGAGTCGCTGCCGGCCGGGGCCGCGAGGCTTCGTTTCGGGGAAGGGGAGCACGGTTCGGCGTTGCCCCTGGGTGCGGAGGTGCGGGTCCGATACCGCGTGGGCAGAGGGACGGGCGGCAACCGGGCCGCGCTGCGGCTGCTGGCGATGGCGAGCCCGAACCCGTGCGTGGAGAAGACGTTCAACCCGTTGCCGCTGGCCGGAGGGACGGATCCGGAGGCGCCGGAGCTGGCGCGCGTGCGAGGGCCCGCCACGGTGGGCGCGATGGACCGTGCCGTGTCGCTCTCGGACGTGCTGGCGCTGACGTTGGTGTTCGACGGCGTGCACCGCGCGAACGTGTTCCGGGATGGCGTGCGCCGCCGTTCGTTGAAGGTGGTGGTGTCCGGGCCGGAAGGAGCAGCTCTGGGCGCATCCGAGCTGGAAGCGCTCCACGCGCACCTGGCGGCACGGGTGGCGCCGAAGGTGGAGCTGCACCTGATCAACCGGCAGCGCGTGGAGGTGCGGCTGCGGGTGCTGCTGCGCGTGGTGAAGGGCGCGGATCCGGTCGCGGTGCTCCAGGAGGCGCGCCTGCGGCTGGGCGTGGACCGCGACCCGGAGCGAGTGCTCGGCCTGTTGGATCCGGATCGCGTGGAGCTGGGACAGGACCTGCAGCTGTCGGACGTGTACGGAGCGCTCGCGGGAATCACGGGCCTGCGCTCGGTGGTCGTGCAGCGGCTGCACCGCGAAGGCACGCCGCCAATCCTCGTCGAGCGCATCGTCACCGCGCCCGGCGAACTGCTCGCATGGGCCCCGTCGTCCGGAGAGAGCGATGGCGTCGCGCTCACCTACGAGGAGGCCCAGGACCTATGAGCCCCGCCTCAATGCCCCATAGAGGGCGCTGCCTGAGACTCTTGCCAGGACTCCATGCCGGTGGCGCATCCCACGAACCTGTCCGACTGTCGGACAGGTTTGGAGGACCGCGCCCGCCGGGCCACGGAAACCTGTCCGACAGTCGGACAGGTTTGGCGCGCTCCGGGCGGGAGGGGGGCCACCTTGAGATTCGAGGGCCTGGCGCGGGGCGCCATGGCGGGGATGTCGCGCGGAGCTGTCCGACAGGAAGTTCGGGACCTCTGAGCCATCACTCGCCGTGGTGGGCCGACGGCCACCGCGAGGCGCGGACCCCATGAGCCAGCCCTCCCAGCGACTGAGCCAGCTACTCCCGGGCCTCTACATGGCGCGGGACTCCACGCTCGCGGACCAGCCGCTCCTCAAGCTGCTCGCCGTCCTCGGCATGGAGCTGGATGCGTTCGCGCGCGCGGTGGACCAGCTCTGGGATGATCACTTCGTGGAGCGCGCGGGGCCGCAGGCGCTGCCGTTGCTCGCGGAGCTGATGGGCGCGCGGCTGATCACCGGCGACCCTCGCGTGCAGCGCGGAGTGGTGGCTCGCGCGGTGGCGTGGCGCAGACGGAAGGGCACGCTCGCGTCGCTGGAGGAGGTGCTCTCCGTCACCAGCTTGTGGGACGCGGAGGTGGACGAGTCCTTCCGTTCCCTGCTGGAGACCCAGGACCTCAATGACCTGCTGCCCTGGCGCGGTCGCAGCGCGGTGCTGTGGGATCCCATCGGCCTCGCGGATCCGCTCACCCGCCGCTCGCCGGGCATCGAGCGTCCCCGCGAGGGTGTCCCGGAGCGGGGTCCCTTCATCGGCATCGCCCCAGGGGAGACGCTGGACCAGGCCTTGCGCCGGTTGGGGAGCGCGGATGCGGGCCGGGTCGCCGCGACGCCGCGCACGCTGGACCTATTGGGCTGGGCGCGTCCGGACGTCGCCCTCATCCGCACCGCGCGTCTGACGCCCGTGGAGTTGGAGGAGGTCACCCCGGCCGCCGTGCACACGCTGCCCAACGGCTACCGGGGCTTCCGCGTGGATCCCCTGGACCGCGATGGTCCCCTGGTGTGGCTCAAGCCCCTGGAGCGCGCGGACCTCACCGGAGGCCTCACCGCGCGACATGAGCTCGCGCCTCCGTTGCTCGCCACGGGACGCACGGCGGCGATGCTGCTCACCCCCACCGCGCTGGCCGAGGACGCCGATGCCGCCGAACGCGCGGATGCCCTCACCGTCTCCGTCGACGGCATTCCGCTGGTGGGGCCGGAAGCCCTGCCGCTCCTGCGCGGGCCCCTGCCCACCGCGCCCGTCGGGCCCGAGCCCACGCTGCGGTTCGCGGACCGGGGCAGGCCTGCGCCCGGAGACATCTGGCGGCTCACGCTGCTGGCCGCGCGTGAGAACTCGGACACGGTGCTCCTGTCCACCGAACTGGTGCCGGACGCACTGAACACCGTCACCGTCACGCCGGAAGCGAACCAGCTCCTGGGCGGCACCACGGCGGCGCTGCTCGTCGAACGCGTGCGCGGTGAGGCGCGCCTGCGCGACGTGGGCGGCACGTGGCGCACCCTCACCGTAGGACTGCGTCAGGGGCCTCCTCGCAGCAACGCCGTCCGCGTGGACCTGGCCGGTGCGCCGTGGGTCGCGCGCATCGAGCAACACCTCGCGGATGGCAGCCTGCGCCTTGCCCGCTTCGACGCGAGCGCCGACGGTGCGCCATGGCAGTTGGCGGAGCCTGGCGGTGCGTTGCCTCCGGACGGTCCAGGCATGTCCCTGGCCGCCGCTGGCGACTCACTGTTGCTGGTGGCACCCGACGGCGCCGGGAAGCTGGGCGTCTGGTCGGTGACGGGCCTGGACACCGCGACTCCAACGGGGACGCGGTTGGACACCGCGAGCCCACGGCAACCCGCGGCACGACTGGCTCCCAGCCTGTGCGTGCGTGGCGGCCGGCTCTTCGTCTTCGGGGGTGACCTGGGCGGCGCGCCCACCGGAGATCTCTGGTCGCTGCAGATCACGGGCGGACCGTGGCGGCCCCACGCGGTGCGCAATGGCCAGGAGCGCAAGGCCGCGACGCTGCTGAGCACGGCGCAAGGACTGATGCTCCTGGGTGGCGAGGCCGTGACGGGAGAACTGGCCGTGCCGGTGATGTCCTGCGACCCGGCCTCCGCGAGCCCAGTCTGGCGCCCCCTGGCTCCACTGCCCATCACCTCGAACCTGCCCGGCACGCTCGTGGCGACCATCACGACCGACGGCGTGGAGGCGCTCGTCTGGGCGGACACGACGCGCCCTCGACTGATGACGTTGAAGACAGGCGAGGGTGCCTGGGGCGTGGGCCCGCTGGAGACCTTGGGCACGAACCCGCCGGTCCCAGGCGAAGCGCTGTACGTCGACGGTCGCGTGCTCCTCGTGGAGCCGGCGCCGCTGCCACCGTCGGAGGTCGTCTTCTCACTGGGCGGACGCGGCTACCTGGCCTTCCTGCCAGCGCTGGCCCTGCTGCCGGATGAGCTTCTGCGCTTCAACGTCGCCAACGACGGCGCCGCGTTCATCGAGCCTCGCGAGGGCCAGTCGCTCCCGCTCGATTCCCGGCCCGGTGGCGCGTACCACTCGCGGGATGCCTCCGTTGCTGGCGGCGAGCGGCGCTATTCGGTGCCCGGACGGCTGCGGCGCCACCCGTTCCAGCTGCGCCAGCGAAGCCTGGGCCCGTGGACGTCGCTCGCTCCGAGCATCGCCTCCGGCATCGTCGCGCTGGATCCGCGCCTGGGCCGTGTCGTGCTCCAGGACGACGCGCCCGTGGGCCGCGTCACCGTCTCCGCGCGGGTAGGGCGGGGCGCCTCGTTGGGAGCCGGGCTGCTTCCTCCGGACCGCCGTCCGCCTGATGCGTGGGCGGAGCCGGACTTCCCGTTCATCGATCCGCCGGACCGTCCTGGCGACCGCTCCGGTACCGGCCTTCCTGTCACCGCGTGGATCTCCCCGGAGCGAGCGGGCGGAGTGCTGGCGGCCGGAGGCCAGGAGCGGCCCATCGTCGCCACCATCGCGCAAGGGCTCCCATCCGGATCGCAGCCGATTCTGGGCCTCATCGGTTCGCCGCGCCTGGCTCCAGAGCGTCTGTCACAGGGATTGGACAACGGGCTGTCCCTCTTCGCCGCGGACACGGGCGCTGCGCCCTGCATCGGCGCGGATGAGCACGGCCTCTCGCTGGCGCTCTACCCGGGCTTCGGAGGCAGCGCGGCCACGCGCGTGTGGCTCGCGGGCCTGTGGCTCGCGGGACGGCTGGACCTGGTGCTCGCCCGGGGGCAAGCGGACCTGCGCTGGTGCAACCTGGGCGCGCCCGGACAGGTGGGCCTGTGGATGCCGGGCGGTGGGCACCAGGACATCAGCGCGCGGCGCTCGCTGCCTCCCGCCGACGTGGAGCTGCGCCTCTACGGCTGCATGGTGGGAGTCATCGAACTGCCGCCCTGGGTGCACCTCATCGCCGCGGGCTGCACCTTCGACGCCGGAGACCGTGCCGCCGTCGCCATCCGCGCGGCGGGCGCGAGCGTCCGGCTGCGGCACTGCACGGTGCTGGGCGCCACGGAGGCGGGCGTGCTGGAGGCCTCCTCCTGCGCCTTCGCGGGCGAGGTGCGCACGGACCGGCCGGACCTGGGCTGGCTGCGCTACAGCCTCCACGCGCGCGGCGGACAGCCTCCGGTGTCGCACCAGTCGCGGGTGCACACCGTGTCCTTCCAGTCGAACCGCCAGACGGACCCGGGCTACCTCGTCCTGGGCGACAACAACGGCCCCGAAGCGCTCCACGCCTCCGAGCGCGGCGGAGTCCCCGGTGCCCACGACGAGCGCTCCGACCACGAGCGCGAACTCTCCGCGCGCACCGACGACAGCATGCCCATTGGCATCACGCCCTTCCACGCCGACCGCAGCCAGGACGACCTCGTTCGGATGAGCCGACCATGACCGTGAAAGCGTACACCTCCAGGTCCCGCTTCGACGAAGCCCGGCGATTCTCCGGCGTCTATCAGCAGATGGGGCGCATGAGCCTCGATGCCGACTGGAACGAGGAGGTGCGGCTGCGCACCGTGGACGCGCGCCGCCGCTCCGCCGACGTCGCCGAGGGCTCGCCCGACGACGGCTTCCGCATCGTCGACACGTACCTCGTGGACCCCATCCGCAACGTGCTCGGCTGGGCGGGGCAGGGCCTCCCCGCGGACGACGAGCGCATCATCCCGCGCGAGCTGCGCCTGGACCGCTACGACACGGAGACGCTGCCCTTCGTGGTGCGCAGCCGGGGCCACATCGCGCTGCGCCGCACGCTGCCCGCGCCGCTCAATCTCACGGCCGTGCCGCGCTCGGACGGCACCACCTTCACGGCCGCCGCGCTCGTCATGAGCCTGCGCTTCGAACGGCCGCCCACCGACGATGAGTTCATCGACCTGCGAGTGGTCGTCGCGGACACGGAAGGGAACGAGGCGGTCCTCTCCGCCGGCCTGGGCCAGCGGCCCACGGGCTGGAACGACGTGCGCTTCCCTGTCGCCGCGTTCGCGAGCGTGGATCCCACGAAGCTGCGCTCCTGGGGCGTGCTGGGCCTGCCGCCCGTGGCTCGCACGTGGGTGGCCGCGCTGCGGGTGGAGGACGGGGCGCTGGGCGCCGATATCATTATAAGGGGTGGTGACGGGACGCTGCCGGGCGCGGGCCGCATGCTGCTCGACGGCGTGCGCATCTTCCTGGAGCAGGACCTGCGCTACTCCGCGCAGCCGGATCTGCCGGAGGCGTCTCCGCTGGCCGCGCTGCCCACGGACGGCTCGCGGCACCACTTCTTCTTCCTCGACTGCTGGGAGCAGACCACCACCCAGTACGACGACGCGTTCCTGGAGGAGCCCGCGCTGGACGGCCAGGACACCACCGTGCGCCTGCGGCTCGTCACCCAGGTGCGCGCGCTCCAGGGGCTGGCGGACACCGACGCGGAGGTCCTGCCCACGCCGACCAGTGGCGCGCGCCTCACCACCAACATCCCGAAGGGCGCGCTGCCAGACCGCTTCCCGCCAGAGCCGCTGGACCCCTGCCGCGACCGCTGCCTGTCCACGGAGAACGCCTCCACGGGCGAGGGCTACACGGGCACCGACAACCTCCACTTCCGCGTGGAGTTCTTCCGGGGCGGCGCGCAGCCGGTGGTGCTGTGGTCGCGAGACAACGGCTCCACGGTGCTCCCGCTCACCGCGGCCGCCGCGGCGGATGCGATGACGCTCCAGGTCTCTCCCGCGAGCGCCGCGAAGCTGCGCGCGGGTGACCTGGTCGTCATCGAAGATCGCGTCACCCGGCTCCAGCCGGAAGGCCCGTCGCTGCCAGTGCTGCGGAGGCTGCGAGGCGTCCAGGCGGACACGGGCAGGCTGGAACTGGCGGACGCAAGCGATGTGCTCACCATGGACCCCGTGCCGCTCCCCGTGGGAGGCACGCTGGGCCGGGCCTTCAGCCCTGAGCAGGGCGCGGTGGTGCGCCGGTGGGACGGCGGCGACCTGCTGGTGCCGAACGTGCGCTACCGCTTCGACGACGGCATCACCCTGGCCTTCGCCAACACGGAAGGGCGCGCGACCGAATACTGGTCCTTCACCGCGCGAGTGCGCGCGGCGGACGGCGCGGCCCGGGGCGAAGTCGAGCAGCTCACGGACGCGCCCGTGCACGGGCCGGTGCACCACTGCGTACCACTGGCGCGGGTGACCGGCGGCGCGACGCGCACCTTCGAGGACCTGCGCCCGCGCTACCTCCCGCTCGCCCAGGTGCGCGACAGGCTGGTGGAGCTCTCCGAGCGCGTCATCGGCCCGGGCGTCTTCACGGTGGTGGTGGGAGACGGCGTGCGCAGCTTCGGCGACGTCGACCAGGACCTGCTCGAAGGCATCACCGGCGACGAAGCGCTCCAGGCCGCGGTGGACAGCATGGGAGGGCAGGGCGGCTCCATCTTCGTGCGAGCCGGCCGCTACAAGCTGGAGCACCCGGTGCTGCTGCGCAACCTGTCCTCCGTGCACCTCCTGGGCGACGGCGAGGCCACCGAGCTGCGTACCCAGGGCTCCGGCGGAGCCTTCTTCGTGGACCGCTGCGGCCTGCAAGGCGACCTGCGCATCGAGGACCTCAAGCTGGTGGAGGCCCCCTTCGAGGACGTGGTGATTGGCGGCGGCCTCCAGCCCGTGGTGAAGGCCGTGAAGGCGAGCGTGGCCATGACGAACGGCCAGCGCTTCGTGCCGCTGTTGGAGGTGGACGACGACCGGGTGCTGGAGGAGGACGACGTGAAGCACCCGTCCGCCGAGGCCGACTTCGTGGACGTGGTCGTCGACCGCATCAAGGCCATCGTCCCGGGCCAGGGCCGCGCGGCGGGCTCCGTGGTGGCCACGCTGGTGCAGCTGCGCAAGCTGCAACGCCAGCACCCGGGCCAGCCGCTGGAGGACGTGCCGGAGGCGAAGCCGCTGCTCGACGCGCTGGCGACGCTGCCGCACGGCGTGGTGACGCTGGCGGACTCCAGCGGCGTGACGCTGCGCCGCTGCCACATCCAGGCGAACCAGGCCGGCCCGGAGGCGACGGGCGTGCTGGTGACGGGCACCTGCGCGCGCATCGTCATCGACGAGAACCGCGTCGGCGCGGCGACAGGCATCGCGGTGGCGCCGTATGCCCCGTATCTCGCGGAGCGCTTCCTCGCGTCCTTCCCGCGCGCGGGCCTCTTCATCGACGCGCTGGCCATCACCCACAACCGGCTCCAGCCGCTGGGAGACGCGACCACGGGCATCCACGTGGCGGACGGGCGGCTGGCGGGCGTGGAGGTGCGCGGCAACCGCATCCAGGGCTTCCACGTAGGCATCCTGGTGCAGGACCTGGCGGAAGGGGGACTCGCGGGGCCGGTGGACCGCGTGGTGGTGGCGGAGAATCAGATTCTGGGCTCCGCGGCCGTGGGCATCCAGGTCGCGGGCGACGGCGTGGACATCGTGGGCAACGAGATCCGCAACGCCGTGTCGGACGGCCTGTTCCAGGTGGGCATCCAGCTGGCGGGCCGGGCGCTGCGCGTGCGCGAGTCGTGGATCTCCCTCCCGGCCGTCCCCGCCGCGTCCGTGCTGGGCGTGGTGGCCGGCATCGTCGTGGGCGACGGCCTGGATGACGGCGCGTCCAACGGCCGTCCCGCCGCGGACGTGGAGGTGCTGGACAACCGCATCGAAGGCGACGGCGAATCCACGCCGGGCTTCGGCATCCTGCTGGGAGGTCCGCAGCCGGTGTTCGACGTGCGCATCCGGGGCAACGTGGTGCGCGCGCTGGGGGACTCGGCCGTGCGCACCTGGGGCACGGGCGGCGCGGTGGGGCGCCTGCGCGTGGAGGACAACCGCTTCGAACAGGTGGCGCTCGCGGACGTGCCGTCGCAGGAGGACAACACGCTGGCGCTGTCCCGCCTGGACCCGGGCCTGGAGGCCGTGCTGAGCGCGGACGCGAAGGCCCGTCCCCGGCCGCTCGTGGAGGCGCTGCTCGCCAACGCCACGACACGCGTGCGCGCCCCCCTGGACGCGGCGCTGCGCTGGCTGGAGCGGCTGACGCTCCGGGGCGCGGTGGTGCTCGCGGGCGTGGACGAGGCGCGGGTGCGCGGCAACCGGCTGCTCCAGGTGGGGCGCACGGCGGCCTACGGCGCGCCCGGGCTCCCGGACGCGGAGGTGAGAGCGGCGGGCATCGCGGTGGTGTCCGGCTCCGGCATCACCGTGGAGGGCAACGAGGTGGACGGCGTGCACGCGCCGGTGACGACGACACAACCCCCGCCGGAGACAGGCCCGGTGAAGTTGCCGCCCATCACCGTGGTGCTCCAGCAACTCAGCGTCACGAGCACCACCGTCCGCCCGGAGCGCGCGGACGTGCACGGCGCCCTGGTGGGCATGTACGGCACCGTGCTGCGGTACACGGGCGCGAATGTGGACGGGCGCCAGAAGATCGGCCGGGGCCTGTATGGCCCGCTCGACACCCTGGTGGTGGAGCTGGAGGACCTGGGGACCGTTCCCGACTCCGTCCTCAACGCGCTGGTGACGGACGTGGCGGAGCTGCGTACCGCCCAGGGCTTCAACGACCACACCCAGACCTCGCACGCGGTGCGCTCGTCGCTGGCGCGCGCCTCCAGCTTCACCGCGCCGGACCCCCTGTCCCAGGAGGCGTGGGACATGGTGGCGCAGTTCGACCTGGCCACCGTGTCCGGCAAGGACGCCGTGGCAAAGACAGCGGACCGCATCAAGGGCGCCTTCGACTCGCTGGTGCAGGGGCTGCCCTCCGACACGCAGGAGTTCCTCCTCAAGGCCCTGGCCCGGGTGCAGGGCGGGCCGGGTGACCTGGCCGCGCTCGTCACGTTGGCGGGGGCGTTGAGCCAGGTGGCGCTGCTGCGCGAAGCACAGGCGCAGCGCGCGCGGCAGCCCGTCATCGGCCAGGCGGTGGGGCCCAAGAAGACCATCATCGGCACCTTCGCCCAGGCCGCGCTGCAACAGCTGCCGCTCCAGCCGGGCACCCGCGGCGCGAAGGCCAATACGGACGTGCTCGTGCAGCTGCGCCTGTCCAAGGACGCCCTGACGGATCAACTCCAGGAGCTCCACCCCGCGCTGGCCTCCCAGGTGGAGGCGGACTACCGCGACGTGGAGCGCACCGGAGGCCAGCTGCAGCCGGTGGTGGACCGCATGCGCGCCACGCTCAAGCAGGTGCTGGACTTCACCACCGGCGTGCTGCCCACGTCGGACGTCACGCCGGAGGACGGCGCGCGCGTCGCGGCGCAGGGGCTCACCGCCACCATCGGGCTGTACGCCACGAACCTGGACCGGCAGGCGGCGGGCCTCGTCGCCGAGTCCGACGACACGGTGGAGAAGCAGCTGCGCGCCTTCGGCACCGCGGTGGGACAGCTGGGCGAGCTGGTGAGCGGCGACGCGGAGCTGTCCGCGCTCTCGTTGCAGGCGCACCAGGCGGTGATCAACGCCATCGCCCAGCCGCAGAATCGCATGGAGCAGGTGGCCATCGCCCGGGGACTCCTGGACCGCATCCGGGTGCGGACGCTGGACGTGCTCCCGGTGCCCACGCCCCTGCCGCCCGTGCCGGTGCAGGCGGAGCCGCTGGAGCGCTGGGTCTCCGCCCTGGGCGCGCTGGTGCTGGCGGTGCGCGGCATGGCGCCGGGACCGGTGCTCAACGGCTCGTTGCAGCTCTACCTGTCCCAGTACGACCGCGTGCTGGACATCGTGGGCATCCAGGGGAGGCTCCGCACGCTGGCGCTCCAGCGCGTGAACGACGCCATCACCGCGCTCACCAGCGGCAACGGCGGCGTACCCGCGCGCCAGGCCCTGCACCTGCTGGTGGACGAGCCCGCGACCACCGCCGCGGAGGCCGTCGTCAAATCCACCGCGGTGACGGCGCAACTGGATGCCGCCGCGGTCCTGCTGCGCGCCGCGGAGCAGGCCCTGGATCCCGCCGAGGACGACGCGTCGCGAGTCGCGCGGCTCCAGGAGTACCTGCGCCAGCGCGCCGACAAGGTCTCCGCGTCGCTCGTCGCCGTCGTCACCGGCATGCAGGAGCTGGACGCCATCCTGGACCTGCTGCGCAAGTCGCTGGAGCAGCTGGCGCGCGGCGAGGCGCCGGACCCCGGCGACCTGGTGGACCCCGTCTTCGACACCTTCCCGTCGCCCGCGGACGGCCTCTTCGTGTCCGGCGTGCAGGGCCGTGTGCGGCTGGCGGACAACACCGTGCGCGACACCGTCACCGGCATCACCGCCCTGGGCGCGGCGGGGCACCTGCTGACGGAGGCACCGACGGAGCCGGGCTCGCTGCTGGACGTGGACGGCAACCGGCTGGAGGGCTGCGCGGTGGCGGGCCTGCGGCTCTTGCCGGACCTGTCCGTGACGGTGGTCTCCGACAACCACCTCTTCGCGTGCGCGGGCCTGCCCACCGCGGGCGAGCCCGGACTGGGCCAGGCGGTGGCCTCCTTCGTGGGCTCTGGCGAACTGGTGGTGAAGGGCAACGTCTTCCTGGAGAGCGGCAACACGCTGTCGCAGGCGGTGCTCCACGAGGTGGCCATCGACTGGCGAGGCGAGACGGTGGTGCGCGGCAACACCGTGCGCCACACGGGAGGCGGAGGTGGAGGCGCGGGCGTCCTCGTCGTCACCGACACGCTGCCTCCGGACCTGGTGGCGAAGCTGTCGCGCGTGCCCTTCCTCGCCACGGATCCAGTGCCCAAGCCGTCCACGGACGGCCGCGTGGTCCTCGGCAAGCCCGCGCCGTCCGCCGTGGCCACGCTGGCCTCGGTGCCTCGCGTGGAGGACCTGGTGCAGCTGGGCTCGCTGAAGCAGAAGTTCGCCACGGGGCCGGTGCTCAACCGCGCGCTCACGGTGACGGCGGCGGACTTCGCGCCCTCCCTGAGCGCCAGCGCGGCGGCCTCGCGCTACCTCACGGCGACGACGGCACGGGTGCAGCCCGCGCTGGTGGACTTCCTCATCAAGCCCCTCCCCATCCTCCCGCGCCCGCTGGTGAAGGCGAAGCGGGGCGTGCAGGTGGAGGGCAACGACATCACCGCGCGAGGCCCGGCGCTGCTCCTCCTGGGCAACGGCGGCGCGGTCATCTCGGCGGCCGTGTCCGGCAACGAGCTGCGCAGCGAGGGCGGCGTGGGCGCGGTGTACCTGCGCCGCGCGGACTCCACCGTCTTCAGCGGCAACCGGTGCCAGTGCCTGGACGCCGTGAACGTCGTCGTCCTGCGCGTGGAGCGCGCGCCGGTGACGTTCACCGGCAACGTGGTGCTGGGCGCGGAGACGGTGACGCCGCCTCCGCCGGTGGTGCGTCCCCAGTGGCTGATGCCCTCGGACAAGCTGACGCTCCAGATTCCCGTGGGCGGAGGCTCCACCCTGGGCGTGCCCCTGAACCAGGAGCTGCTCCTGGGCGGCCTCCAGCGCCGCCGCGACGTGGCGAGCGACGCCTTCTCCACGCTGCTCGCGGAGCTCGTCTTCCAGCCGACGCCCCTCCCGCCCCAGGCCGGGCCGGAGTTCCCCTTCAAGCCCGTGCTGGACATCCCCACCATGGAGGACGTCCGCTCGAAGCTGCCCGCGAGCATGGACGTGAACATGGCGGCCCGGACGCTCTACGGCATCGCGGTGACGAAGGACGACTCGCCCACGAGTGCGCTGCGGGACCTGGTGGACCGCGTCGCGATGCACGCGGAGAAGCCCGAGGACGTGCAGGGCCAGGTGCGCTCCGTGCTGGCCGCGGCGGAGGGCGACCCGAAGAAGGCCCTCCAGCTGGTGGACAAGAGCGTGCTCGGCATCGACTCGGCGGCGTCCACCGTGAAGGAGAGCATCCTCAATGTCTCCGTGCTGCACGAGGTGCTCGCGGACTCGTTCTACACGGGCGACTCCACCGGCCCCATCCCGGTGCAGGACGCGGGCATCCGGCCCCTCCCTCCGGAGCCGCCGCCGGATCCGTATGCCCACTCCGTCATCATCCTGGGCGGCTCGCGCGTGGCGGCCGTCGGCAACGCGACCACCTCCGGCGTGCACGTCCAGGAAGCCGACGCCGTGGTGGAGCTCAACCCGTAGCGCTGGAAGTCCCTTCCACAAGGACACCCCCATGCCAGATCCCTTCGCCCTCAGTGGCCGCGTCGCCCTCCAGCGCACCGCGCTGCCCGAAGTCACCCTCTCCGCCACGCCGGACGCGCCCGACGCGAAGGCCGCGGCGCTGGAGAACCTGGCCGGCACGCGCGCGAAGCTGGACCTGGACACCTCCGTGCTCAGGGCGCTGGACGTGCGCATCTCCCGCCTGCCGCCGGTGCCCACGGTGCCGGTGACGCTCCAGGACCTGGTGCGCGCCGCGCGCCGCAAGCTCGCCGCCGAGCGCCAGCGCGAGGTGGGCGTCTGGGTGGACACGCGCGTGAAGCTGGCCACGCGGCTGGTTCAGAAGCTGGAGGAGTGATGCGCAAGCTGCTCGAAGCCAGCATGGGGCAGCGCTGCTACCTCTTCACCACGTTGGGCCAGGTGTACGTGGGCCTGGTGGTGGAGCTCATCGACGACGTCGTCCACCTCACCGGGCCGGATGGCGCCACACCCGTCTACATCAACCTGTCGGACGTCTCCGGCGTGCGTCAGTACGACGAGGACGACGACCTGCGGAGCGCGCGATGATCGAACAACTGCTGCAGCAGCTCATCGAACGCACGGAGAGCCGCTACTTCGGCAAGTACCGGGGCTACGTGACGAACGTCTCGGATCCCCTCAACCTGGGGCGCATCCAGTGCGTGGTGCCGCGCCTGATGGGGGACGTGGCCACGGGCTGGGCCATGCCGTGCACGCCGTACGCGGGGCCGGACCAGGGCCTCTTCGTGGTGCCGGACGTGGGCGCGGGCGTCTGGGTGGAGTTCGAGGGCGGAGACCTGTCCCAGCCCATCTGGAGCGGCATGTGGTGGGGGCAGCCCGCGCTCGCGGACCTGGGCCAGCCGGGCTCCACCGCGCGCGTGGCCCCGGACGTCAGTGAGATTCCCAAGCACGACTACCCGCCCCAGTCCGCGGTGCCGGGCGTGCGGATGCTCAAGTCCGCCACGGGCCACTACATCGTCCTGGACGACCGGCCGGAGACCGCGCGCGTGGAGATCCACGACCGGCAGGGCAACCGCGTCATCCTGTCCGCGGAAGGCCTGGACCGGCTCATCAGCAACGAGCGCACGGTGAACGAGGGCAACCGCTCCGCGGAGGTGGACGGCGACGACCGGCTGGAGGTCGCGGGCAAGCAGGACGAGACGGTGGACGGCAGCCACACGCGCGCCGTGGGCGGGGACGTGTCGCTGCACGTGACGGGGTCGCTGACGGAGACCGTGGACGTGGCTGGGTACTCGCGCGTGGTGGGCGGCGCCGGCCTGAAGGAGACGGTGGGCGGCCCGCGCGAGGATCGCATCCAGGGCAGCCACAAGCGCATCGTGTCCGGCGCATCGCAGGAGTCGGCGGTGGGCGGCTACGGCGTCACGTCCGGTGGCAACTTGAACCTCGCCGCTGGCAAGGCGGTGAAGGTGGCCGCGGCGATGCCGGACATGCCGGGACCGTCGCTCAACTCCATCTCCATTGACGCGCTGGCGGGCAACGTGTCCATCAACACGATGCTGGGCGTGTGCCAGGTGGGCGGCCTCTCCGCCATCTCGCCCATGGTGCTGGGCGACGGGCTGGCCATCCACTTCACGATGCTGGCGCAGATCCTCAAGGCGGTGAATCCGCTGACGGTGGCCGCGTACGGGCCGCTGCTGGATGTCTGGGCGGCGATGACGCCGCTGCTGGACTGGTCTTACTTCGGCTTCGTCAAGCGCATGCCGGTGGGCTGACGCGATGAAGGAGCCCGGCTGGAAGCCACTGGAGGCATCGGTCCTGCGCGAGCGGCTGGAGCAGGTGAAGGCCCTGCTGCTCCAGGCGGCGGCGGTGGGCGTGGCCCAGGACGCCGAGCGGCTGGAGAAGCTGATGGAGCTGGAACAACGCACCCGGGAGGACGCGCGTGGCCGAGTTCAACGACGCCGCTATCGCTGAGCTCCACGGCGCGCTGGAGGCCTGCTGCGAGGATCTGGCGAAGGCGCTGGAGGAGGCGGAAGGCACGGACGCCACCGGCACCGACGCCGGGGGCGGGCCCGCGTGGAGGCCGCTGCTGATCGGCGTGCCGCCGGGGCTGGAGCAGCTGGTGGGCATCGTCAAGCCGCCGCTGAAGATCATCATCGCGGTGCTCCAGTTCGTGCAGGCGCTGCTCCAGGCGCTGGCGGCCATCCTCCTGGGGCTGCCGGATCCGTTCCGGGCGCTCATCCTCGCGGCCTACGAGCTGCTCAAGGACATCATCAACGACCTGCTCAACGCGGGCGCGTACCTCTACGCGGACGCGCCGGGCATCGGGCCCACGGAGACGAACCTGGCGGAGACGGGCTTCATCCCGAACATCCCCAAGGACTTCAAGGCGGGCTTCGCGCTGGAGCGCCCGCCGGTGACGCCGGACGGCTTCGCGCGCTGGGCGGGGCGGTTCGTCGCGTCCTTCGATGATCCGGGGGACGACTCGCGCCCGACGGTGACGGACGGCGCGCCGGTGCAGGCGGTGTTCATCGTGATGGCGGCGCCGTCACTGGATGCGCTCCGGCAGGCGCTGTACCTGCTGGGCAAGCTGCTCAACATCAGCGCGTTCAAGAAGGCGTTCGAGAAGTACCCCAAGGGCGCGTTGGATCCGCGCCGCAGCCGGGCGCGGGGCCGGTCGGTGAAGCCGGACTGGAAGTCCGCGCGCATGCGCGACCTGTTCCCGGACCTGGAGAAGCTGCTCATCCTCCCGGAGGCGCTCAGGGCGCTGCTCTTGTCAGTGGACAACCTGGCCACGCTCCTGCGGAGCCTTGCCGCCGCGATGCAGGACAAGGTGCAGGTGTTGATGAAGCTGGCGCAGGCGGTGCAGGCCATCATCGACCTGCTGAACGCGCTCAAGTCCGCGGGCATGTACGCGCTGCCGGTGTCCACGACAGGCGGCGTGGCGGGGTTGAAGGAGGCCTTCCTCACGGCGGCGAACCGGCCCCCGGGCGGCTACGTGGGAGGCATCTGCCTGCTGGCGGCGGGGCCCAACCTGGCGAAGGCCGCGATGCTCTGGGAGCTGCTGGGCCTGTCCGCCGCGATGGACCTGGCGTCGGGTGAACTCACGCTCCAGGACGTGAAGAAGGCGCTGGTGGAGAGCGAGGCAGGCCAGGTGCTGGAGGCGAGCGCGGACGAGGTGAAGGACGCCTGGGGCAACCTGAAGACGACGGCCCAGAAGCAGGCGGACAAGTTCGTGAACGCGGTGGAGAAGGCGCCCGAGCGGTTCGTGAAGGCGGTGGGGCGCACGCCGGAGGAACTGAAGGCCGCCGCCGAGCGGAGCCGCTCCACGCTGGTGGAGGTGCTGGACCAGTCGAAGGAGCACGTGGAGGAGCAGAAGGAGATCCTGGAGGGCATGCTGTCCACGAAGCACTCCCAGCGCCGGGGAGGGCGTTCGCTGGCGATCGGCTTCGGAGGTCCCGGCGCGTCCGAGCGCCCGCCGGGTCCGCAGCCCCCCGCAACTGACACATCCACGCCGCCACCGGGCACGCCGAAGAAGGGAAGCGGCCCGTGAGCGCGGTGACACGCCTGAGCATGGAGCTGGACGGATGGCAGGCGGCCTGGAAGCAGCTGGAGGCGTTCCTGGACCGCATGGACGGCGTGGCGGATCAGGACGCGCCGCACGTCCAGACGGTGTGCGCGCTCCTGCCCGTGTTCAACGTCATCGAGCGGGCCCGCCGTCGCGCGGTGGGCATCGCGCTGGCGCCAGCCCTGGCCGCCGCGCCCCGGGGAGAAGGACTGCCAACGGTGTCCGTCGGTTCGCTCGTGGGGAGCGAGAGCCGGCTGCCGGGCGTGGAGGAGCTGGAGTTCGCGGTGGGCACCATCGGGGCGGATGGAGACGGGAAGCTCACGGGAGCTGCATTGCTCGCGGGGACGGTGACGCTGTTCGCGTTCCGCGACGAGAAGCACGGCGGCGAGGTGGCGGTGCGCGTCCCCACGTATGACTTCGGGCCCCTGTCGGCGAGCGGCACCGTGGAGGACGCCATCGACGCGGGGCTCTTCACCACGGACCAGCGGAAGGACGCGGCGGAGAGCGGCGTCGCGGAGCTGGGCACCTGGACGGGCCTGCGCGCTTCGAGGCGGGCGGAGTTGAAGACGACGTCGGAGACGGTGTCCCTGAGCAGCGTGCTGGATGGGTTGTCCGTCAGTTCAGCATCCAGTGCGTTCGACCCCGTGGCGTCAGGGGCCGCGGCGCGGCAGGTCGAGTGCCTGGCGGACCGGAACGTGCTGCTCCAGGCGAAGGCCACGCTGGAGGAGCAGGGCGCAGCTCCGGAGCTGACGGATGCGCTCCAGCGTGCGGCGGATTCACTCCAGGCCTCGGCGACGGACTACGGAGCGGTGGCCACGGCGCTCCAGTCGCCACGCACCGTGATTGCGTCCGTGTCGGGGCTGGCGTCGTTGAAGACCACGCTGCGGAGGGCGGATTCACCGGGCATCCCCGGACAGCTGTCCAACGAGCTGACGACGTTGGACATCGAGGCGGGGAAGGGAATGGACGAAGCGGTGGCGTCGCGGCTGGCGTACCCGGACGGTTCGCTGCGGATGCTCCGGACGTTGGAGTGGTCGCTGCGCTTCCACTGGGTGTTCCGTCAGCGATGGTTCGACGCACGCAACCGGGCCGCGCTGGCACCGCTGCTGAAGCTCGTGCTGAAGCCATTCTGCGACAGCCTGACGCGGGTGCTCGCGGGACAGCCCACGGGCATCCCGCTGGTGGGACCGGTGGCCCTGGTGAAGGACACGCTCACGCAGGCGACGGCGTTGTCCGTGACGCCCACGGTGGATCTGGGACAGGTGCAGCCGGGCCACGTGGCGCACGTGGGAGGGGACCGGCCCACGCTGGCGCTCGTGCTGGGCTGGGAGGTGAAGGGGGCGGAGAAGCACCTGCGAATCACATCCCTGAATGTGTCCATCGCGACGGACGCGAAGCTGCCGGGAATCGCAGGGTTGGTGCGGAGTGGCACGCCCGTGGACGGGAGCGCGGTGTCGGTGTCGTCACAGGAGCTGCTGGACGGGCACGCGGCGGCGGGGCCGCAAGCGGACGGCGTGGTGCAGGAGATCATCGCCCTGGGCGCGAAGCTGAACCTGATCCTGGGGCAGGGCGGAGGCGCGCTGGGACTGGTGCCTCCGGCGGTGGCCGCGCCGTATCCAGGCCAGACGTTCCAGTTGCTGCCGCCGGTGGAGGTGGGGGCGACGCGCCTGTTCCTGGACGGCATCCCGCTGGCGAGCACGTCTGGATCGAGCAAGCCGGTGCAGGTGGCAAGGCCCGGGGAGCTGTTGCTCGTCCGCGGAGCGGATGACGAAGGCACGTGGTGGCAGGGCGTGGCCACCGTGGACACGGTGGACGTGCGCACAGGAGCGGCGGCCCGAGCGGACGACGAGGTGGCGGCGACGCCCACGCCGCTGGGCTGCGGAGACGACGAGGAGGTCGTGGTCATCACGTTGCGCGACCTTCAGATGCCCAAGGCGCTGGTGCGCGACGTGACGCTGCGGCGCGACTTCAAGGGCTTCGGAGGCCCGAGCCTCGCCACGGGAGTGATGCTCCCCATCGAGCTGGACTCAGGCACAGCGAACCTCACGGTCCAGGACGGCGGAGTGACGAAGACGGTGCTGAGGGACCCGGAGTTGAGGGCCGCGACCACGGTCCTCAAGTCCTGGCTGGGAGTGCCGACATGAGCGAAGCAAGAGACGACTTCTTCGCGGTGGCCGCGCTGCTGGCGGAGCTGGACCGGGTGCTCCACCCCCTGGAGCGGGGCGAGCGCGGAGACTTCAGGGTGGATCCGCCGCTGCCACCGTCCCTGCCAACGCCGGGGGCGCAGAAGCGGGGAGGGGAGGCAGGCCGCGCGGTGAAGGCCGCGTCGCTCCCGTCGGGTCCCAGGTCCATGGGGTTCACGGAGCCTGTCGCGGTGACGCCGCCCGCGCTCGAGCGTCCTGCGCGGGTCGAAGTCCCGACCGCAACGGAACCCATCGCGCCCATCCGGCGTCGTGTTCCCCGACCTGGTGGCACGTCGGCACTTCCCCAGGAACCCCAGCCAACGCTTGAACCCGTGACCCGAAGCCAGGACGGGCAACGGCCTCCCACGCTCGCGCCCCTCGTTGTCCCCAGCGTCCCAGCGCTGCCGTTGAAGGTCGCGGAGTCACGACCCCTTCGTCCTCGCACCGAGGACAGGGATGTTCCTTCACAACGAGGCGACCGGCCCGAACCTGAAAGTCAGAAGGCCCCCGCAGTCCCTCCCATGGCCGAAGCACGCGAGAGGGCTCCAGGTCCGCGAAGGAGCCGGGTGCCGCGACCCGCCGTGGAGAGGAGCGCCCACCCCCCACGCATCAGCGCACGAGTCCCGGAGCCCCCAACACGCCGCCATCGCGTCGCGCGCGCCGCCACCACACAAGCGCCACCACAGGCTCCGCCAGTGGAGCAAAGAGACACGCCCGCCAGGGCATCGCCACGGACGAGAAGGACACCCCGAGTCCTCGACCGACCGCCGGCTCCGGACACCCGAAAGGCCCCACCGTTCCAGGAGGAACTCGGGCCACGCCGTCACGACAGACCTGAACCACGGACTCCGCGTCCTTCCCCATCGGAGGAACGGGGAGAGTCCAGCCTCCCCTCCTCACGGGGCACGAGGCCCACCGCACCAGGTCCGGTGCACATCGAAGTGAAGACGCTGCTTCCTCCGCCGGGAGTCCAAGCACCGCCCCGGCCCGAAGCACCGGATGAAGAGCCCGTGTGGGAGGACGCTCCGGAATACGAACTGGAAACCAGCGCACGGACCTTCTTCGTGAACGGCCGCCGCCTCACGGCGAAGGACGCGGAAGCGCTTCAGCAAGCAGAACAGCGGCTGCGGCGCCGGATGACCGGCCGCTCGCTGTGGAGGAGGCGAGGATGAGTGCACTTCCACCAAAACAGCGATTGGGCCACCTGATGCGCTCCCTCGCGAAGCACCTTCCAGGCCAGCTCGAAGGCCTGTTGGAGAACGCCCGGTTCAAGGACGGCGCCGCGGCGCTCCAACGACTGGCGGACCCGGCGCACATGGAGAAGGCCCTGGCGCGCATGTCGCCAGAAGAAGCCGGCTGGCTCGCGGACCTGCTCACCGAGCGCTGGTCCTGGAGCGCCGACGTCCAGCTGGAGCCCGAAGTGGCCATCGTCGCGCCAGAGGAACTCTGGCTTGGCGCGGAGCCCATCCGCCTGCCGTTGTCGCTCGCGGCGGTGGGCCTGGATGAAGGGTTCGAAGCTGTCTGGGAAGGCGCGGTCCTCCCAAGCCCACCCGCCTCCAGCGCCACGCTCCTCGCGAGGCCTCCCGAAGGCAAGACCCCCGGAGTCGCCAAGGTCCGGGCCCAGGTCCGCGCGAGCGTGAAGGGCCAGCGCTGCGTGCTCATCGCGCAGGCACAGGTCGCGCTGCGGCGGCCTTCGGTGGTGGTGAGCGATGACCGGCGCAGGCTGCTGGCCCAGGACCACGCGGGACGCCCGGCGGTGGGCTGCCGTCTGGAGATCGGCCCGGACGTGCACCTCACCGGCGCAGGGGGCCTGGTGGAACTGGAAGTCCCAGCCCCACCCGGCGTGTCGCTCAGGCTGGAAGGCATCCCGGCCGGCCGGATTCCCGGAGGCAACCCATGAAGACGATGACGCCCCAGACGCGGAAGACACCTGACCGCAAGCCCGCCATGAACAAGGCCATCGCGCCCTCGCAGCAGCCCAAGACGGACACAGCCAGGGCCCAGCTGGGAGCCACGGCCAAGGGACCCACGATGAAGGCCGCGGCCGGAGGCAGCTTCAAGGCGAAGAGCGCACCCCGGATCGCCGCGAACCCCAGCATCCGGATTCCGAAGAAGTAGCGCGGCATCCGGGCTCGCGGCGTGTGTCCTGCGGGAGATGGCTCCGTACAAGGGCTTCGACCCCATGGCCCCCATCTGGAATGAGCGGCACCGGGTCAACGGCCGTATGGCCTTTGGCGATCTCTCACCCAGAGGTGTGTGGGGCGGACGAGACGGAGCGAGAGGCCGCCAGCATCGCCGAGATGGTGTCCGCGCTGCGCGCTTCCCCCGTGTTCCGGCCGCTGTTCGCGCGTTGAGCGGCCTGCACCCCACCTCACGGGGAGGACATGATCCGGAGGCCATGCTCGCGCACCAGCGTGGCCCGCGCGGCCTCGGAGACCGCCGTCTCGCGCAGATCAATCTCACGAAGGAGGGGAAGCCGGTGGAGCGCGGGCATGCCGGCGTCCGTGACCTTCGTGCGCAGCAGGTACAACGTGAGGAGTGAGCCCGGGAGGTGAACGAGCGACTCGTCCCCGATGCGGGTGCCGGCGAGGCTCAGCCAGGAGAGCTTCTCGAAGCCCGCGAGCAGCCGCGCCCCGTCGTCGGTCATCCAGGTGCCTCCCAGGTCGAGCTTGACGAGGTGGGGGAGCTTCTGGAGCGGCACCAGCCCCGACCCGCTGATGGGGTTCCCCGAGACCTGGAGTGACTCCAGCTCCCGCAGCTCGGAGAGCTGACCCAGCCCCAGGTCCGTGAGGATCGTGCGGATGGCGCGGAGCGACTGGAGCTGGGAGAAGGTCCGAAGGGTGGCCACCCACCCGTCGTTGAAGTCGGTCCGGCTCAGATCCAGGTGCCGCAGGACCATGCGCGAGCCGAGCTGCTTCAAGGCCTCAGGGCCGATGCGCGTGGCGCTGAGGTCGAGCCGGGAGAGCCGCTCCAGGGGCTCCAGCGCCGCGAGCGACGCGTCCTCCAGCGCGAGGCCCGAGAGCCCGAGGCTCTCGAGCGCCCGGAGGCCGGACAACGCTGGCAGGCCGCTCCCGGTGACGGCCGTGCGCGACAGCTCCAGGTCGCGCAGGTGTTGGAGGCCCTGGAGGTGTCGCAGCGCCGCGTTCCCGATTGAAGTGTCGTCGAGATGGAGGACCTCCAGCTGGGTGAGCCCGGCAAGGTGACGAACCCCCGGGCCGCGGATGCGTGTCTTGCTGAGTACCAGCACCCGGAGCGCCGGCAACCGCGCCACGTGGATGAGCCCCGCATCCGTCACCCCGGTGCTTCCCAGGTGGAGCGCGTCCAGCATGCGCAGCGCTCCCAGGTGTGCCAGACCTGCGTCCGAGACGGCCGTCCGCGCCAGGCCCAGCCAGCGCAGGGCTGGCATTCTTTTCAGGGCGCCGAGGCCGGCATTCGTGACGTGGGTGCCGCTCATGACGAGCGTGCGCAAGCGCTCCCCGGGCAGCGACGCCAAAACCGTGTCATCGACGGTGGTGTCCGAGAGATCCAACCACTCCAGCTCCATCTGTGCCGCGAGCAGGCCAAGCCCCCGCGGGCTCACCGACGTGCCGCTGAGCGAGAGCCGGCGCAGCGTCGTCAGCGAGGCGAGGAACGCCAGCCCCCGGTCGGACACCGCGGTGGCATCCAGCCGCAGGACGGCCAGGTGTGGCATTCCCTGGAGAGAGGCGAGCCCCGCATCGGTGATCCGCGTACCGTCCAGGTGCAGGGCCTGCAACCGTGCCGCGTTCGCCAGGGCGGCGAGGTGCTCATCGCCGAGCGCGGTCTCGGAGAGATGGAGCGACACGACGGAGGTGTCCTTGACGAGGAGCGCGAGCAGGGCTGGAGCGGGGAGGCCCTGCTCTCCGAAGCGGAGCCCGGGGACCCGGTATTCGCGCAGCACGGCGGCCAGCGCCTGGGCCTGGTCCGCTGTCCTTACGGGCTCCAGGGGCTCGGCGTACCAGTCTCCGTCAGGAAGCGACTGGGGGGCGGCATCCCCCACCGGCAGCAGCCCCCACGAGGAGGACGTCCCATCCGGCAGGAGCCGGTACACCTGGAGGGAGGGACGTGGGGAGGCCACGACCGTGGGCGCTGTCCCTTATACA
>NZ_RAVY01000153.1:0-23613 GCF_003611625.1 Corallococcus sp. CA054B | reverse complement strand
ACGTGAACATGGCCTACCTGATGGAGGAGGGGGAGGGCGAGTTCAAGTTCATGACGAGCGAGGTGTCGCGCGAGAAGCCCATCGACTACGCGCACATGGCGCGGGTGCTGGTGGAGGAGCGCGAGCGGGGCGGCTATCCCATCTGGGTGACGGGGCCGGCGCTGGTGCACTCGCGGGCGCGGGCGGACATGACGTGGTTCGTGGAGAACGGCTTCGTGGGGGCGCTGCTCGCGGGCAACGCGGTGGCGGTGCACGACATCGAGGCGTCCATCTACGGCACGACGCTGGGGATGAGCGGCGCGGGCGAGGCGACGTCGGGCGGGCACGGGCTGCACATGCGCGCCATCAACCGGGTGCGGCAGGCGGGCTCCATCGCGAAGGCGGTGGAGGCGGGTGTCATCACCAACGGCATCATGCACGCGTGCGTGAAGCACGGGGTGCCGTTCGTGCTGACGGGCTCCATCCGGGATGACGGTCCGTTGCCGGACGTGGTGACGGACAACCTGGCGGCGCAGGACGCGATGCGACGGCACGCGGTGAAGGCGACGATGGCGGTGCTGGTGGCCACGGCGCTGCACGCCATCGCGACGGGGAACATGCTGCCCGCGTTCGTGACGGAGAAGGACGGCTCCTTGCGGGAGCTGCCCACCATCTGCGTGGATTCGTCCGAGTTCGTGGTGAGCAAGCTGAAGGACCGGGGCACGCACCAGGCCTTCGGCGTGGTGACGAACGCGCAGGACTTCATGCACATCCTGCGGCTGTACGTGGAGCGCGAGCTGGCGTCGCGAGCGGCGGCGCCGAAGTCTTAGCGCTGACTGAGGGCGGGGACGGAGACGGCCTTCCAGGTCGTGCTCGACAGCCCGCCCTCGGTGCCGAAGAGGGCGGAGTCGCCGTCGGGGAGCACCGCGTACACGCGCGGGTCGGCCAGCTTCGGCAGGGCCCGCGTCTCCCCCGTGGCCGCGTCGAAGTACGACGCGCCGAGCAGCGTGCCCACCAGCGCCCCACCGGGCACGAGCGCGGCGGAGACGATGGCGGAGGAGGGCAGGCCGGGCGCGGCGCGCACGCGCGTCCACTTCGCGCCGTCGAAGTAGTTGAAGCCATCCTGGCAGGTGCCCGCGACGGCGCGTCCCTCGGCGTTGGTGGACAGCGCGGTGATCCAGTTGTCGGTGAGGTCGCGGCCGTCGTGGAAGCGCTGCCACTTCGCGCCGTCCCAGCGCAGCAGGCCCCGGTCCTCGCTGCCCATCCACAGGAAGCGGCCCGAGGCTTCACCCACGGAAGGGTGCTTGCTCCACTCCGCCGGCAGCGGCAGCCGCTTCACGAGCGACAGGGGCGCGGTGCCAGGAGTGACCAGGGACACGCCCCGGCCGTCCACCAGCGCGACACCGTCATCCATCTGGGACACGTTGAGCACGGACAGCTTGCCCAGCGCCACGGGGTTGCGAGCGCCGTAGGCCACCTGCGTCCAGGTCTTCCCGTCATGGAAGCCCAGGCCATACGTGGTGGCGACGTAGAGGTTCGTTCCGTCACTGCTGATGCCCAGCACCTGGTTGCTGGGGAGCGAGGGCGTGCGGACGGTCTGCCACCGGCCGTCCGCGCGCTGCCAGCAAGCGCCCCGGTCGAACGTGCCCACCACCAGCCGCCCCTGATGCCGGGCGAGCGCGGTGATGTGATTGCCGCAGAGCTGCCCGGTGGAGGTGACGCGGCGCCACCCCTTCGGCCCGAGCTTGAACACACCGGAGGTCCGCGTGCCCGCCCATTCCGAGCTCAACACGGTGGCGCCCTTGGGGACGCTCACGGCCTGGAGCGGCACGGACTCCGTCTCCCACGCGTGCACCTCGCCGTGGCTGCCCACGATGCGCACGCCCTGCTCCGTCACGGTGAAGGACAGCGGACCGGTGGGCACGTCGCGCAGCGCGGAGAGCCGGCCACTGGCGCTGATGGAGAACGCGCCCTCGGTGGTGCCCACGTCCACGCCGTCACGCGTGTCGGAGATGAAGCGCACCGGTCCCGGCAGTGACCACGCGCGCTCGGTGCCCAGCTCGAACAGGCGCCCCTCCGCCGTGCCCGCGAAGCGCGGCGAGAACGCCGTGTACGTCGCCCCCGGAGTCAGCACCGAGGCCAGTGACTCCAGCCGGCTCACGTAGTCCGGGGTGCTCGCGTCCTCGACGGGAGGCAGCGCCTGCCAGCGCACGTCCAGCACGGGCGTCACCTGGAAGCCGGCGTCCAGGGACACGAGTCCTTCATCCGTGGCGACGAAGAGCCGGTCACCCGTGGACTCCAGCGCGCGGCAGTAGTGGCTGGGAAGCCCGTCCTCCACCGTGAGCACGCGCACCGGACGGCCCGCGGGCGTGAACAGCTCCAGGCCGCCTTCGGTGCACGCGACGACGTGGCCGCCGAACGGCTTCAGGTCGTGCACGGTCTCGGTGTTGGTGACGGTGGCGGCCAGGGTCAGGGCGGTGAGGGTGGAGAGCATCATGCTCGACCCCTATTGCGAACCCCGGGCCAGCCCGGTGTGTGTCCCCGGAGCCGCACCCGAGGCCCCAAGCCTGCGGCCTGTTGACCCTGTTGCCCTTCACGAACGATGGTCGCGCGGGGGGGATTGGGGCCGGGCCTCCGTTGGAGTCCACGACATGCTGCGTTCTGTTTCTTCTTTGGCGATGGCGCTCGCGCTCACCATCCTCTGCGCTTGTTCAGAGTCCGACCCGTGCGAGGACGCCGACTGTGGTCCGGGCCAGTGCGTGCCGTCCTCCGAGCAGGCCGCGTGCGAATGCCCCCTGGGCTACGTCGCGGCGGACATGTCTTGCAGGCGGGATGTGCGCGAGGGGGATGACCACGGGGACTACCTCGAGGCCGCGACCCCCGTGGAGATCATGGACCCCTCCTCCCAATGGGTGGCCGGGAACCTGGACAACCGTGAGGACGTGGACCTGTTCTCGTTCCGCGTCACGGCCGGCCGCATCTACCGATTCAGCTGCGAGAGCCTCCATGCCAGCTATGCCCCGTCCTGCCGTGTCGAGCTCCTCGGCGCGGACGGGCTCAAGTTGGCGGGCTCGGCGGGCTCGGGGGGGAGCTCGACCTTCCATGCGTCCGTGCTCGCCACACAGGAGGGCACCGTTTACGCCCGCGTGCAGAGCAACGCCAGCGCCTCCGCCTATTTCGACCCCTCCTACAAATACTCGCTGCTGGACCGGGGGCCGGACGAGTTCGCGAATTCCCTCACGGAAGCCACCCCGGTGCCCGTCGGCACCGTCTCGGGGAAGGTCGAGCCCTATGGTGATGTCGACGTCGTCGCGCTGGACGCCGTCGCGGGCCGTGCCTACCGGTTGAGCTGCAGCGTGACCACCGCCGTCAACCACTGCGGCATGCGGGTGCGCGGCCCCGGGGGCGAGGTGCTGTACGAGTCGGCGATGTACGACGTACGACCGACGCTCGCGACGTTCGACCTCCAGGGGATGCAGGACGGCCGTTATACGGTCGAGCTGTTCTTCACCACGGGCCTCTTCTTCTCCGACGGCGTGGGGGACTACACCTTCACCATCGCCGACCTGGAACCCTGAGCGCGCGGCTAGCGCGCGCTGCCCGCCGTGACTCCGAGGCGCTGCTCATAGGCCTCCAGCGTCCGCTTCCAGGCGGGCCGTGACTCACAGCGCTCGCGATAGGCGGAGACGCGGGGGAAGCCTTCGAGCACGCCCGCGTTGCGCACCTCGCGCAGCACCGTGGTCATCAGGATGTCCGCCACGGTGAACGCCTCGCCGGTGACATACGGGCGCTCCCGGAGCCAGTCCTCGAGTGCTGCTAGGTGGTGCTCGGCGTACTTCACCAACCCGGGGCGCCGCTGCGCACCGGTGGGGTCGGAGGCGCCGAGCAGGTCGATCATGATGATCTGGGACAGCGGGAGCTCCACGGTGGTGAGCGCGGCGAAGCACCAGCGCGTCACCTGGGCGCGGCCCTGGAGATCCGCGGGCATCAACTGGCCCGTCTTCTCCGCCAGGTACAGCAGGATGGCGCCCGTCTCGGTGAGCACGAAGCCGTCGTCATCGAGCACCGGCACCTGACGGAAGGGGTTCAGCCGCTGGTACGCCTCTCCTCGGGTTTCCCCCGAGGGATGATCCACGCCGTGCACCCGGTATGGCACGCCCAGCTCCTCGAGCATCCACAGGACGCGCAAGTCGCGCGTGAGTCCGACGACCTTCGAATTGACTCGGCCAAAGCCATACAGGGTGATCATCGCGGCATTGTCGATGCCGTGCCCGACCGCTGTCGAGGCCGGCGGGTGGCGACGCGCTCCGAGAAGCGCGCCGCCAACGCCTGACGCGGGGCCTTAGAACGACTCTTCCGGCACTTCCATCAGGTCCAGGTTGCCGTTCTCCACCATGCGCGCGGCGTGCGCGATGCCGGGCAGCACCTCGTGGCAGTACCAGCGGGCGCTGGCCACCTTGCCGCCGTAGAACGCCTTGTCGCCGGGGTTGGTCTTCATCCGCTCCAGCGCCACGGCCGCGTGGCGCACCAGCAGCCAGCCGATGATGACCTCCGCCACCGCGAACAGCACGCGGTTGCCCTGGAAGCCCACGTGGTAGACGGACTCGCCCAGCTTGCCCATCAGCGTGCCGAGCAGCGTCTGTAGCTGGCCCACCGCCTCGCCCAGCGCGGCGCGCTCGGTCTTCAGCTCCGGGCCGCCCTCGTCGCCATCCGCCGTCGCGCGGACGCGCTCCAGCAAGCCCATCAGCGTCGCGCCGCCGTCGCGCGCCACCTTGCGCATCAGCAGGTCCAGGGCCTGGATGTGCGTGGTGCCCTCGTAGAGCGAGTCGATCTTCTGGTCGCGGATGTACTGCTCCACCGGGTAGTCCGTGAGGAAGCCCGAACCGCCGTGCACCTGGAGCGACAGGGACAGCAGCTCGTACGCCTTCTCCGAGCTGTAGCCCTTCACCAGCGGCAGCAGCATGTCGTTGAGCACGTCCGCCTCGCCCGCCGCGGTGGAGCGGTGGCCGCCCTGGAGCTCCACCTGGTCCTGCACGGACGCGGTGAACAGGGCCAGCGCGCGCAGGCCTTCCGCGTGCGCCTTCTGCGCCATCAGCATGCGGCGCACGTCCGGGTGCTGGAGGATGTTCACGCGCGGCGCCGTCTTGTCGCGCGCCTTCCCCAGGTCGCTGCCCTGCACGCGGTCCTTCGCGAACGACAGCGCGCGGAAGTAGCCCGCGGACAGCGCGGCCATGGACTTGAGGCCCACCGCCATGCGCGCGTTCTCGATGATGTGGAACATCTGCCGGATGCCGTCGTGCACCTCGCCCAGCAAGAGGCCGCGCGTGGGCTTGCCGTCGCCGAACGTCAGCTCGCACGTGACGGACCCCTTCAGGCCCATCTTCTTCTCCAGCTTGGTGCACACGACGTTGTTGTGCTCGCCCAGGCTGCCGTCCTCGTTCACCCAGTACTTGGGCACCACGAACAGCGACAGGCCCTTGGTGCCCGGCGCCGCGCCTTCCGGCCGCGCGAGCACCATGTGGATGATGTTCTCAGCGATGTCCGACTCGCCGTTGGTGATGAAGCGCTTGACGCCTTCAATCTCCCAGACGTCGCCGTCCACGTGGCGGGCCTTGGTGCGCGCGGCGCCCACGTCGCTGCCCGCGTCCGGCTCCGTCAGCACCATGGACCCGCTCCAGCGCTTGTCCAGGATGTGCGGCAGGAAGCGCTTCTTCTGCGACTCCGTGCCCAGCTTGTCGATGACGCGCGCGAGCAGGTTGCCCAGCGTGAAGAACGCCAGCGCGGGGTTGGAGCCCAGCAGCAGCTCGAACGCGGCCCAGCCCAGCGACGGCGGCGCGCCCAGGCCGCCCAGGTGCGGAGGCGTCTCCAAGAGGTGCATGCCCGCGTCGTAGTAGGCGCCCATCGCGGCCTTGAGGCCGGGGGGCAGCTTCACCTCGCCGTTCTCCAGCTTCGGCGGGTTGTGCTCGGACTCGTCGAAGCTCTTCGCCAGCTCCTGCGTGCACAGCTGCGCGAACGTCTGCAGCGTCTGCCGGGCCGCCGTCTCGTCCAGGTCCCCGAAGGGCGCCTTGCCCAGCGACGTGTGGCCGATGTCCAAGAACTCGAAGAGGTTGAACTCAATATCGCGGAGGTTGGGCGTGTAGTGCAGGGACGACGACATCGAAGGACTCCTCGCGGCCGGGTGCGAAAGCAACCAGCCCCGCGCCAGTGAAGGCGCGGGGCCGAAACGGACCGCCAGGGTATCCGAGATTGATTCGTGGGTCAGTCGCGCCGAGCGTGGATGACGCGCAGCGTCTCACGACGCTCGAAGCGGTTGCCGGCGGCGTCGCGGGCGACGAACACCAGCTCGTAGGAACCGGCGGGCGTGCCCTCGGGGATGACCAGCGACTTCGTGAAGCGCAGGCCGTCCGTGGAGTCGAGCAGCTGCTGGTCTTCGCCGAAGAGGTCGCCGTACACGCTGACCTCCTGCGTGGCCTCCACCGCGTCCACGTCCAGCGTCAGCGTGTCACCGGGGGCGAGCTCCTTCTGGGAGAGGACGACGTCGAAGTCGTTGCCCTTCGAGTCCAGGCGGTAGCGCACCTCGCTGCGCTCCACGCGGCCGTCCGCCAGCTCCGCGATGATGAACACGGTGTAGTAGCCATCCGCGACACCCAGCGGCACGAGGAACCGGCCGCGCCACGAACGGGTGAGCGTGTCGAAGGTGAGCGGCTTCACCAGGCCGAAGGGGAAGTAGGCGGTGACGCGGCGGGCGTTGCGCGGGGCGCGCACGGAGATGATGGGGTCGCCGGGAGGAATCTCCTCGCGGCTGAGCGCGCCGGAGATCATGCCGTCGGGGAGCTGCACGGGGACCATCTCGCGGACCGTCTCGCCGTTGGGGTTCGTGCGGGCCACCTGCTCCACCGCGACGAAGGACGTGTAGCGGCTCATCAGGTGGTACTGGAGCGCGGTGTCGGTGATGCCCTGGACGACTTCGGGCGTCTCGCCGCGGTAGCCCTCCACGGTGAGCTCCTCGATGCGCTGGCGGGCCCAGAGGCTCTTGAGCGAGTCGTGCTCCGGGGCGACTTCGGGGAAGTGCACGGGCACGTCGAAGTGGCGGACCTGGCCACGCACGCGGCCGGAGATGCGGAGGACGCCGTCACCGGTGCCGGTGAACTTGCCCACGAGGAACAGCGGCTGGCCGGCGAAGAGGTCCGGCACGGACTTCGGGTACACGTCGCTGACGGGCAGGCCGTCCGTGTCCACCACGACCGAGGTGAGGACGGGGCCGCGCATGCGCTGCTCGAACTCGCGGGCGACGTCTTCCTCCGGGCGGTTGAGGTTGACGAGGGTGGAGGCGCCGCGGCCCAGCTCACCCATCTTGGTGATGAGGTAGCGGTTGGTGCTGGAGCCCACGCCGGCGGAGAAGATGCGCGTCTCCTCGCGGAGGTGCTGCTGGAGCGTGCTGAGCACCTGATCGTCGCCGCCGATGAGGCCGTCCGTCATGAAGAGCACCATGCGCAGACGGGCCGGGTCATTCGGGGGGACCATGGCCTCCTGTGCGGCGATGCGCACGTCGGTGCCGCCACCGCCCCAGAAGTTGGCGACGTAGGGCAGGGCGTTCTGGATGTTCTCCGGCGTGGCGGGGACGGCGGTGGGCGCGAACTTGGTCACCTGCGTGTCGAAGTTGAGGACCTGGAAGGTGTCTTCCGGCATCAGGTGGGTGAGCACTTCCTTGGTGATGGCCTTGGACTTTTCAATCGCCAGGCCGGACTGCGAGCAGGACGTGTCGAGCACCATGTAGAGCTCGCGCGGGACGATCTCCCGCTGCGTGGGGGACAGCTGCGGGTTGAGCATCACCAGGAAGTAGCCGTGGTCCGCGCCGGGCTCGCGGTGCATGAGGACGGCGGGGCGGATGAGCGCGTCAGCGACGACGTACTCCAGGATGAAGTCCTTGTTGGGGATGCGGTCGTCACGGCCCAGGCTCACGGTGGCGCGGGACTGGCCGTCGCGCTTCACGTCCACGCGGTGGGTGGTGGAGCGCAGCGAGTGGACCGGGAGGCCCGCGTCCAGGCGCACGGTGAGCTGGATGTCATGGCCGCTGCGCGTGTCGGTGATCACCGGGGGCGTGATGCGGCTCGCGTCGGGGACGGAGGTGGTGTCGGGCTCCACGCCTTCGCCCTGGCGCGTGGGCAGCGGCTCACCGCCGATGTAGCGGGGGGCGACGACCATGGGGAAGCTGAAGCGGTAGGTGCCTGCGTCGTAGGTGAGGCGCTCCACGTAGTGGATGCGCACGCGGATGGTCTCGCCGGGGAGGATGTTGGCGACGGACTGGGTGAAGATGTTGGGGCGTTCCTGGTCGAGCAGCGCGGCCGTCTTGCCTTCGGCCTTGGCGCGCTCGTAGGTGTCGCGGGCCTGCTCACGGGTCTGGATGACGCCCGTGATGACGCGCTCGCCGATGTGCATCTCCATGCCATCCACGGCGGCCAGCTCCGGCAGCGGGAAGACGTAGAGCGCTTCAAGGGGAGCGGAGTAGGGGTTCTCGAACACCTGCGTCACGGTGACGGAAGCGAGGAAGCCACTGACCTCCGCGTCCACCTGCGTGTGCTTGAGGCTGAAGGTGCGCGGCTCGGTGTCCGGGCACGCCTCGGTGGCCTCTGCCTGCTGAGGCTGCGCACGGAAGCGAGCCACCAGGGTGCCCTGGGCGACGCCCGCGGTGGGCGAAGCGGCGGGGGGGCAGGGTTGCTGAGCGGAGGCCGGGGCGGCCAGAAGGCAGACGAAGAGCGCGGCGAGCAGGACTCGCATGGTCGGGAACCTTGGTTTCAGGGTGTGCCCGGGGACATTGCAGCCCCCGGGCCAACCCCTGTTCCCCTCTGAAGCGGCAGGCCGTGTGGCTGTGAAGCCACACGACCGTGTGTCAGCCGCCCTTGAGCTGGAGCGTGGGCACCGCGCCCTCACCGAGCACGAGGTGCACCTGACCCACCTTCGCGGCCAGGTCCTTGTACGCCTCCAGCTCCTTGAGCCGCACGAGCAGCGGGTTCTCCGCGAGCACCTTCGCCGTCTGCGCCATGGAGCGCGTCGCCGCCGTCTCCTCGCGCCGCAGGATGACGTTGGCCTCCGCCTCCTTCTGCGCCTGGATGACCCGGTTGAGCAGGTCCTTCATCTCCTTCGGCAGCACCACGTCCTTGATGCCGAAGCGCAGCAGCTCCAGACCCACGCCCTCCGCCCCCGACTGCACCTGCGCGTACAGCTCCGTCGACACCGCCTCGCGCGCGGCCAGCAGCTCGTCCAGCGTGCGCGTGGACACGGCCTCGCGCGCCGCGAGCTGCATGGCCAGGTAGAGGATTTCATCCGGCGCCCGCGCCACCACCGCCAGCCGCCGCGCGTCCACCACCCGGTACGCCGCGGACAGGTTGAGCCGCAGCGTCACGCGGTCCTTGGTCATCACCTCCTGGCCGGTGACGTGGAGCAGCTTCTCGCGCAGGTCGATGACCGCGAACTGCACCTTGTGCGCGATCGTCCACGCCGCGTGCCGGCCCGGCGGCAGCACCGCGTCCAGCACACCGTTCACGTAGCGCAGCGCCACCGTGCCCTCCGTGGCCGTGGTCTCCACGTAGTCACTGGCCGGAATCAGCGCGCGCACCTCGTCCCGCGGGGGCTCCGTCGCCACCCCGGACACGTCCACGCGCTCCACCCGCACCGTCGGCGTCTCGGGCCGACCGGTTCGACCGGGCAGCCGCTGCGCCGTCCACACCTGGTGCTGACCCCGACCCAGCCACCGCACCGGCTGGCCGTGATGGAAGACCACCGCGCGCTCGTCCGCGCCCAGCTCCAGCACCTGGAGGTCCTTCTCCGGCACCAACGCGAGCCTGGCTTCATCCAGCCGGGTGACCGGTGGCTCCAGCGGCACGCGCTCGAAGCGGACGGTCTGGAACGGACGCACCACCCAGTGCCGGCCCGGCCCCAGGTACTGCTCCGCCTTCCCGTTCACCACGACGAACAGCCGCTCGTTCTGCGCCACTTCCACCCGACCAATGCCCATGACACGTCACCTCGACGACAAGAAAAGAGTGCAACCCGGCTGCTGGGAAGAGGACCCCGCCGCCCCACGGGCGTGTCGCGCGAACAGACCGTCCGGAGCCGCGTTCAGCCTCCCGAACCTCCGCACCGGATGCCGGTCACGGACGGCGACCGGAGCGTTCCGCGAACAGCACGGAAGCCTCCGGAGGCCCTGGCGACCGGCCAGTGTGCGGCGTGGGGAGGAGGACGCGGTGGACTCGCGTTGACACCAGCGGAAACGACGGGGTCCCGATGAACGAAGGAATCGAACCTTCAAATGCGAGAGTTTCAGTCTCGTGCTCTACCGTTGAGCTAGTTCGGGTTTGTGCCCAGCCAAGGGCAGCCATGCGCGCCTCACGGTGGCGCGCGACCGGTACGGCCTTCGATGGTGGCAGGAACACCCGGAAGTGATGGCCGTGAGGAACGTCCGAATTCCATGCCCCGGCGCAGAGCGCCCCCGCATGGAACCGGACGCCTCGGGACAACCCCGTGCGCCCCCTGAAGTTCGCCGACAGGGCCTCTGGACGCGGCCGTACAGAAATCCTGACGGCGCAGGTCCCGGATCCTGGCGCTCATGTGTCCAAGGGCTGCGCATTCCATGCGCACTCCGGAGGACCCATGAAGCGGGGCGTGTGGCTGGGGCAAGGGGGCCGTGGAGTTGCGTATCTCCATGGGAGAGACCCCCTGCCCCGTGGTGACGTCGACGGTGCAGGGGGACGACCCAGGCTCGTACGTGCACGAGGGACGAACGACGCCCGTGCACGTCGTGTCCCCTTCAGCGTCCGCCGGTCTGGGTGTGCCAGATGGCCCCGCCGCGCGAAGTGCGGATGACCATGTTCCCATCATTCTGGACGGTGAGATACGCACCGCTGTAGCCGTAGGTGCCGCTGTTCCAGAGGGCCCTGGGCTCCGAGGTATAGATCACGAAATTCCCGTCGCCCTGCATGACCGCTCCCACGGCCGCGGTCCCGTGCGTCCGGGAGTGCCAGAGGGTCACCGCGCCCTGGCGGAGCACCAGGTTTCCGTCGAACTGCATGTCGAGCCAGAAGCGACCATCACAAGAATAGAGGCGCTGCCCGCGGCTCAGGCCCTGGTTCGCGTACATGAAACCGCAACCCGTCGGGGCAGGGGGCGGGCTCCACGTCTTGCTGGAGTCCTCCAGCTCCTGTTGGGTCTGGGACTGCGCCTCGGAATCGGAGCGTGCCGAATCTCCACCCTCCGCAGGGGTGCTCGAGCCCTCCTCCAGCGCTGGACCGCACGCTGCCAGGTCGAATGCCAACAATCCCAGGACCACCGCCTTGGACAAGCGCCACGTCCGAGTCTCATTGCGATTCATGCCGAACTCCTTCTGTCTGTGTCGGGGCAGATGACTCGCGTGAACCCATGCGCCTCATGGAAGTTCGCGCGTACGTCCGGAAGATCCAGACGCGTGGACGTAATTGCTCACGGACCCGTGTAACCAGAATTGCCTGGAAGAATGGCGTTCCCGTTGGGATGAAGACGCAGTGAGGGGGCCGGGGGAGTCCGCGGCGGAGGATGCGCCTCAGCCGCGCGTCACGTCCCACCAGCCGAACCACATCACGCGCTCCTCGGCCATCAGCTCCCAGCCCGGCCCGTGCGCGTAGTCGCGGACCCGCAGGCCCGCTGCCTCCACCGCGCGCGCTGTCTCCTCCGCGCTCCACAGGTAGAGCGTCACGTCCGTGTCCGCCGTGCGCGCCCGGCGCGTGGACGCTTCATGCGCCTCCAGCCCGGGCCTGCGCTCCAGCACCGTGAACAACATCCGCGCGCCCGGCTTCATCACCCGGCCCAGGTGCCCCAGCACGCGCGGCAGGTCGTCACAGAAGTCCAGGCATCCAATCACCAGCACGACATCGAAGACGCCCAGGTCCTCCGGCACCGGATCCAGATAGCTGTGCACGCGCCATGTGCCGGACGGCCGCGAGCGCTTCGCCAGCTCCAGCATCTCCGGCGCCAGGTCCAGGCCCACCACGTCCACGGACGCGTCCAGCCCTCGCGTGTGCAGCGCCGGGCCGCAGCCCACGTCCAGCACGCGCACCCCCGGCTTCATCACGTCCACGAGGAAGCGTTCCACCCGCTCGCCGTAGCGGTGCAGCGCGGGGTAGAGCACCTCGTAGGCGGAGGCGATCTCCCCGTACACCCGCGCGACGGCGGCCTCTTCGCTCCTGCCGCCGTCGACCTCGTCCGCCATGTCGTGCGCTCCCTCGGGTGAACAGGATGCGCACCCTGTATCACGCTGCGCCGTTGGACCCGGGTCCAGGCTTGCGGAACACCGCGAGCGACCGCCCGGCCATCTCGAACTTCCCGGGCTTCATCTCTTCATCGCCGCGCTTGTCGTCCGCCGTGTAGAGCTCCAGCCGCCACGCGCCGCCTTCACCCGGCGGCGGCACCGTGAAGGTCACCGTGTCGTGGTGCGCGTTGAGCAGCACCAGCAGCGAATCCCCACTGACGCGCTGGCCCCGCTCGTCCGGCGTGGGGATGGCGTCGCCGCCCAGGAGGAACGCCAGCGAACGCACGAAGGGCTTCTGCCAGTCCTCCGCGCCCATCTCCGTGCCGTCCGGCCGGAACCACGCCAGGTCCTTGTGCTCGGACTCCCACAGGTGCTCGCCCTGGAAGAAGCGGCGGCGCTGCAACACCGGCTGCCCGTGGCGGAACTGGATGAGCTTGCGCGTGAACTCCAGGAGGTCCTGGCGCGTCTTGTCCAGGTTCCAGTCCACCCACGACAGCTCGTTGTCCTGGCAGTAGGCGTTGTTGTTGCCCTGCTGCGTGCGGCCCATCTCGTCGCCCGCGACAATCATGGGCACGCCCGTGGACAGGAAGAGCGACGCGAGGAGATTCCGCTTCTGCCGCTCGCGCAGGGAGATGATGTCCTTGTTGTCCGTTTCTCCCTCCACGCCGCAGTTCCACGCCTGGTTGTCATCCGCGCCGTCGCGGTTGTGCTCGCCGTTGGCCTCGTTGTGCTTGCTGCTGTACGTGACCAGGTCGTGCAGCGTGAAGCCGTCATGCGCGGTGACGAAGTTGATGGACGCCTGCGGGCGCCGCCGCGCCGCCGCGAACAGGTCCGCGCTGCCCGTGAGCCGGTAGCCCACCTCCGCGGCCTGGTTCTCGTCGCCCTTCCAGTACTTGCGCAGCGCGTCCCGGTACTTGCCGTTCCACTCGTGCCACGGCGATGGGAAGCCGCCTACCTGGTAGCCGCCGAGCCCCACGTCCCACGGCTCCGCGATGAGCTTCACGCGGCCCAGGACCGGGTCCTGGTTGATGATCTGGAAGATGGGCGCGTTCGGGTCGTAGCCGCCCTTGCCGCTGCGGCCCAGCACCGTGGCCAGGTCGAAGCGGAACCCGTCCACGTGCATCTCCTCCACCCAGTAGCGCAGCGAGTCCACGATGAAGCGCGCCGTCTGCGGGTTGGACGCGTTGAGGCTGTTGCCGCACCCGGTGAAGTCCAGGTAGTGCCGCGCCTCCGGCATGGTCCAGTAGTACGACGCGTTGTCGATGCCCTTGAACGACAGCGTGGGCCCCAGGTGGTTGCCCTCGCACGTGTGGTTGTACACGACGTCGAGAATCACCTCGATGCCCGCCGCGTGCAGCGACTTCACCATCGACTTGAACTCGGCCACCGCGCCGCCCGGCGTCTTGCGGCTGGCGTAGCGCTGCTCCGGGGAGAAGTAGTTCAGCGTGCTGTAGCCCCAGTAGTTCGACAGGCCCTTGTCGTTGAGGAACGAGTCGTCCGCGAACTCCTGCACCGGCAACAGCTCCACCGCGGTGACGCCCAGCTTCTGCAGGTGCTCGATGATGGCCGGCGAGCCCAGGCCCGCGTACGTGCCGCGCTGGTGCTCCGGCACGCCCGGGTGGCGCATGGTGAGGCCGCGCACGTGGGCTTCGTAGATGACCGTCTTGCGCCATGGGATGTCCAGGCGCCGGTCATTGCCCCAGTCGAAGAAGTCGCTCACCACCACGCCCTTGGGCATGCCGGCCGCGCTGTCGCGCTCGTCGCGCATCAGGTCCTTCTTCGGATGGTCCAGGGGGTAGCCGAACACCGGCTGCTTCCAGTCCACCTCGCCGTACAGCGCCTTGGCGTAGGGGTCGGCCAGCAGCTTGTGCGGGTTGCAGCGGTGCCCCTTCTCCGGCTCGTAGGGCCCGTGCACGCGCAGGCCGTACAGCGTCCCGGGCTCCAGGTCCGGCACGTAGCCGTGCCAGACGAACTCCGTGCTCATCGGCAGGTCGAAGCGTTCAATCTCCTTCGTGGGGTCCGCCCGGTCGAAGAGACACACCTCCACGCGCGTGGCCACCTGCGAGTAGACCGCGAAGTTGGTGCCAGAGCCGTCGAAGGTCGCGCCACGCGGCCAGGGCTTGCCCGGCCAGATCTCCCGCTTGCCGCTCATGCGTCTCACTCGATTCCGTGGGGAAACTGCCGCCGGAATGTGGGTGCGACGGCGCTACGCGGCAAGACGTCCGGGTGCGCTGACTGTCCACCGGCCAGCGCTTCGGCAAGTGGTCGGTGTTGAAACGAAGTGCCCCGTCAGGCGGCGACAGCGTGGTCCAGCGAACGCCAGGTGCCCAGGGCCCAGTCCTGCTCGTCCGGATCATCGAAGCTGACCACGCAGAGGGCGCGGCGGCTGCCGGAGCGGCACAGGGCCGTCAGCCGGCACTCGCCGGGACCCACATGCAGGGACGCGCGTCCGCTGACGCGGGCGCCGTGGTGCTCCAGCTCCAGGGCCTTGCGCTCCGGGCTGGTGGGCGCCAGCTGCTCCTCCGCGGAGTCCTCCAGGGGCACCACGCGCACGGTGCGGCGGTGGTCGCGGGCCACCCAGCTGCCGTCCTGCAGGCGCGTCTCCGCGAGGGAGCCGGGGATGCGAATCTCCCAGCCCTCGGGGAGCGCCACCTGCACGGAGCCCCGCCGGTAGCCGATGGACGGCCCCACACCGGGCGACTCCAGGGCGCGGCGGTGCACCTCCTCCGCCACCGTCCCGCCCTTGCCCAGGTAGCCGAGCACCTCCTGCCACTCGCGCCACGGGTAGGGGAGCGAAGGGTCCTCGCGCCAGGCCTGCTCCAGGAGCCGGGCCACGTCGCGCAGGCGCTGGCGCTCCTCGTCCAACAGCGGCGGGCGCCAGACGACGTCCGTCCACAGGCGGCACAGGGCGCGATTGAAGCGCTCGCGCGCGTCCACGCCGGGGTTCCACCAGGGGAACACGTCCATGCCCTGCCTCGGCTCTTCATGCACGGTGCGCAGCCAGCGCTCGTCGCGAGGCCCCAGGGGCGTGAGCAGCGCGCCCGGGTGCTGGAAGGTGTGGCCGAAGCGCATGGACAGCGCGAAGCCGGAGTTGCCCAGGCTGCGCATGCGCAGCACCTGCCCCACCGAGTGCTGGAGCCAGCCCAGGAAGTGCTTCTCCACCTGGTCCACGTCACCGGTGTGGAAGTAGCCCGTGGCGTCGCCCACGCCCACGTCCTCGTCGGGCGGGGCCCAGGAGATGCCGTGCAGGTCGCCCAGCCCCTTGAGCAGGTCCACCAGATAGCGGTGGTAGCCGGGCCCCACGGCGCTGGTGTCCGCGGACACGACGATGCGCTCCTGGGTCGTGGCGAGCAGCGCGACCTCCGCGGCGGCCGGGTGCAGGCGCAGGCGCAGCACGGGCGCGCCCTGGGGACCCTCCTCGATGCGGGTGCCCTCCAGCACGCCTTCGGCCACCTGCTGGAACCACGCCTCCACGCGTTGCAGCCAGGGCAGGGGTTCCTCCGGGGGGGCGAACAGCAAATCGCTTGCTCCTCGTCGGCCTGCCAGCAACAGCTTCATGCGTTGGACGCTTTCGGTGTGGGTGCGTGCTGCCTGGACCTCTTTGGATAAGCCCCCGGTCGCTCCCTGTCATCCAAGAGAAACGCATTCAGGAGGCAGGGGGGCATCCGTGCGGGGGGGCGCCCGGTGGCGCAAAGCCCCCGTCCACCCCAACCTGAGAGGGGAAAGGAGGCGTTCGTCATGAGCAAGAAAGACGTGCTGCACATCCCCTTGGAGGACCTGCCTCCAGCGCGCGAAGCCGGGACGGAAGAGGAACGGCGTGAGCGCCACGTGCCGTCCACCTTCGACCCGGGCGGCGGTCCCGGCAATGGGCCGGGTGACAACGGGAGCCCGCGCATCATCGAACCGGTGGGCCAGCCCTTCTCGCCGGGCGTCAAGGTGACCTGATCCTCCAGGTCTCGCCGTCTCCATGACCCCGCTGACGCCACCGCGCGTCGGCGGGGTCTTGTTGTTCGCGACCGCGCCGGACGCTGAAACGGCGAAGCGCCCGCGACCGATGAAGGTCACGGGCGCTTCCGTTCATCCCATGGAGGGACTAGCGCGTGGTGCCGTTGTTGGGCGCCATCGTGCCGGTGGAGTCCGGCACCGGCGTGGTCATGCTGCCCTTGGCGCCGGAGTTGTTCGGGTCGAGCGTGGAGTCATTGGGCAGGCTGCTGTCGTCCGGGATGTCGCTGTCGTCCGTGTCCAGGCCGGAGCCGCCCGTGCCCGGCTCGGTCATCTCGCCGTCGTGCACGCCGGGCTCGGCCTCACCGGTGCCCGCGCCGCCGGTGCCCGGGTCCAGGGTGCCGTCGTTCGTGGCGGGCGGCAGCGTGGAGTCATCCGTCGTGCCGGAGCCGCCGGTGCTCATGTCCGAGGGAGGCATCGTCGAGTCCTGCGAAGTACTGCCCGTGTCGTAGCCGGAGCCGCCACTGCTGGGAGGCGGCGTGGTGGTGGTGCCGGAGCCGGAAGTGTCCGTGCCGGTGCCGCTGGAGTCCGTGCCCATGGTGGAGTCGGAGGTCGGCGCCGGCTCGGTGCCGCGCGTCGCGGATTGATCCGACTTACAGCCCGTGCCGAGCGCGAGCGCGCCCGCGAGAACCGCCGCCACCGTCAGCTGCGTCTTCAGGAAGTTCTTCATGTGGATTCCCCCGATAGGAGTCTGACTGCTTGAAAGGCCCTGGCTGCCTGCACGACCGAAGGTGAGCAGGCCTCAGGGGGTGTGCAGGGGTGGCTCATCCGCCTGCCTGCTCGGGGGACGGCGTAGGCGGCCAGAAGGGGAGGGTTGCACGAGAAGAGGATGTCCTCCGCGCTCCATGCTCGCTGGCCCGGAGTGCGAGCCAGCAAGCTAGAACCCATGCGACTCAGGGGGACGGGGGCTGATTCACGTTGCCGCCACCGAGCGGCGTCACGGAGTTGCTGGACGTGTTGCTGTCCGGCGGCAACGTGTTGCCGCCCGGCGACAGGATGGTGGGCTGGGAGCCCGTGATGCCCGGCGGCGTCATGCCCGTGGCCGGGGGCAGCACCGCGCCCGTGCTGGACAGGGTGCCCGTCGGAGTCCCCGGCGTGACGGTGCTGACGGAGGCGCCCGGCAGCATGGTGCCGGGAGTCGTCGTCGCGGGCGGCATCAGCGCGCCCGTGGTGGCGGTGGAGCCCGTGGAGCCCGCCACGGCGGAGCTGGTGCCGGGGGCCAGCACCGCGCCGGTGCCCGTCACGGTGGTGGCCGAGCCGGGCGCCACCACGGCGCCCGTGCCCGTCACGGTCGTGGCATTGGCCGGGCTGGACGGCAGGGTCTCTGGCGAGCTGCCGGAGACGAACGGCTGGGCGCTGTACGGCTGCGGAATCACCGCGCCCGTGGACGTGCCGCCGCCACCCGTCCCCGAGTTCGCGCCGGTGACGTTGCCGATGAGCGACGTCGTCGGACTGGCCGACACGCCATTGATGGGGTCGGGGGTGCCCGGCGCCGCGCCCGGATTCGGCTGGCTGGTGGTGATGGCGCCCGCGGAGTTCGGATCCACCTGCGCGTTCGCGGAGCCCAGCGCCAGGGTGCCCGCCGCCACGCTCATCCAGATCCATTGCTGAAACATCGCTTTCGCTCCTTGCGGCTGTGGGGCCGGACGGATGACGCCTCGGCCTGATGGGAGGGCGTGGGCCGCGAAAGGACCCCTAGCCATCCCTCATGAGTTGCTCACCCAAGGGCCGCGAGGGAACCGCACGGTGGCGCCGCTTGCGCTCGGAGAGCACCAGCAGCAGCGCCGGGAAGGTCACCAGCATGATGAGCAGGTTCATCCCGAACCCCACGTTGGCCAGGGCGCCAATCGAGTTGAGGCCCGGGTGGTCCGCGAGCAGCAGCGCGCCGAAGCCCACCGCGCTCGTGAGCAGGCCGCCGCAGATGGCCTTGCCCGTCTCCGAATACACGCGCACGAAGTCACTGCGCGGCGACGCGAGCCGCGTGATGAGGTGCACGCCCGCGTCCACCGTCGTCCCGATGAGCACCGGGATGACCAGGATGTTGAGGTAGTTGAACTCCATGTCCAGCAGCGGCATCAGCCCCAGCACCGCGAACAGCGACACCACCGTGGGCATCAGGCACAGCAGCGCGGTGCGCAGGCCGCCCAGCGTCATCCACATGGCCAGCAGCACCGTGAGCGTGGAGCCCAGCAGGATGAACGGCGCCTCGTGCGACACCAGGTTCACGATGTCCGCCTGCACCATCGCCTCACCGGCCACCACCGCGGGCCGGCCATCCGGCAGCACCATCCCGCGGACCTCCTTCGCCATCCGGCGCATGGCCTGACCGTTGGACTGATCCGCGGACGGATACACCAGCACGAAGCCGGTGCCCGGGCCGCCGCGTCCCTGGAACTGCTGGCGCACGCTGGTGGGCAGGTCCGCTTCCGTGAAGGGCCTGGCCCGCACCTGAATGCGCAGCTCCGCCAGCTGCGCGCGCTGCTCCGGGGTGAGCTGCCCTTCGGGCACGTCCTCCACCAGCTTCCCGATGTCCTTGAGGATGGCCTGCTTCTCCGCCTGCCGCTCCGGCACCAGGCTCGCGAGCGCCGCGACGAAGTCCACCGTGGAGTTTTTTCCCTGCTGCCGCTTGCGCGCCTGGAGCTCCCGGACGACCGCGGCCTCCTCCTCGCGGGAGTTCGTCAGCACCACCAGCGGGACCTGCGAATAGCCGATGAGCTGGTTGACGGCGCGGTCCAGCACGAACGAGTCCAGGCGCTGGTCCTGCAACGAGCCGATGTCGTAGTCGAACCGCAGGCGCGGCAGCTGCGTGAGCAGGCCCGCCACCACGAGCGCGGACACGACGGTGAGCAGCCCGCGACGGTGGGTGATGACGCGGCCCAGCGGCGCCTCCGTCATCTCCGTGGCGTTCGCGCGAGGCCTCCAGCCCCACCGTGCCCCCAGCCCCAGCACCGCCGGCAGCACCAGCACGTACGCGAGGATGAGCACCAACATGCCCACGCCCGCGATGACGCCGAACTCGCGGAATGCCGTGAGCTTGGACGTGCCCAGCACGAAGAAGGTGAGCGCCGCCACCAGCGCGGACACCAATGCCGCGCCGCCCGTGTGCGTGAAGGACTCGCGCGTGGCCTGTTCGGAGGAGCGTCCCTCTCCGCGCAGCGCGAGGTAGCGGCCCAGCAGGTGGATGCCGTGCTCCACGCCCAGGCCGCCCAGGATGGCGCCCAGGAAGGCCGTGAGCAGGTTCACGCGTCCGTACGCCACGGCCACCAGCCCGTAGGTCCACGCGAGGCCCGCGCCCACCGGCGCCAGCACCATCCCTACCGCGAGCACGCTGCGGAAGTGCAGGAACAGGTAGAGCAGCACCAGCACCGTGGCCACCGTCGAGGACACCGCCACGTCGCGGGTGATCTGCGCCTGCTGATCCATCTTCTTCTGGAACGAGCCGGTGATCTCCGTGTGGAAGCCGGGCCCGTACTTCGACAGGTCCTGCTGTCTCAGGAGGCCCTGCACCTCCTCGACGATCTTCGTGGAGAAGGTGAGGTCCGCGGACGAAACCTCCGGCTTGGCCAGCACCACCACGCGGCGCGCGGCGGGGTCCAGGTAGTAGTCGCTGGGGTGGCTGGACAGGCGCGTCACCGCGCCGCTGGCGTACTTCTCCTCCAGGTCGGAGAAGTCCAGCGACGGGGGCGGGTCATCATCCAGCGATACATAGAGCGGGTTGGCCTGCTCCTTCTCCCAGGTGAGGCGCGCGTCGATGCGGCGCTCCACCTCCTTCAGGTCCTCGGGTGACAGGAAGTAGAGCGCGTGGCTGCGGAAGAAGCTGCTGGGGCGGGTGATCTCCACGTAGCGGATGCCCGGCAGCGCCTCCAGCTTCGGCGCCACGTCCTCCGCGAACCTCTGGAGCTGCGCCGGGTCTCCGTCCTCACCCACCACCACTACCCACCCCTGGGCGCCGAAGCGCTCCTCCAGGGTGTGGATGGCCTGCACGCTTTCGAAGGACCGGGGCAGCAGGTCCACCAGGTTCGCGTTGAGGGCCAGGTGGCGCGCGGACAGCAGCCCCACGACGGACAGCACGAGCGCGCAGACAAGCGCCGTGAAGGGACGGCGGTGGTTGTGCGCGGCCAGCGCACCCATCGTGTGCTCCGCCCTGTGCATCCACGTGCGTTCCGCTGCTGAAGACGGGTTCGAGGCCATGGACCATGCCCCCCAAGCGGCGCCTGCTTCCCGGCAGGGCCCGTGTCGCAGCAAAACTGGCCATGCCGCGGTCCTCCGCCACGGCTGCGCGAGGGGTCGCTCTGCCCGGCCGCCAACACCGGAACGGGGCAAAATGCCTCAACGCTCAGAGGGGAAGCGGATCCCCTGGCGGGGTTCGGACCGGGGCGGCATACATGGCGGGGTTTGTTGATGCCCCCCTTGTTCCCCGGGCCAGGCATGCGGCCGGTGGAGGCCCCGGGTCGATGCCTGGACGCACGGTGGCTCGGGGCATATACGCGAGAGCAGCCCGGTTCGTTCGGGCTCAAGGTTGTCCCCGGCCGTCACGGCGCGGGCCTACAGCAGGAAATCACATCCATGAGTGAGACGCGGTGGTCCGGACGGTTCGAGGCGGCGATGGGCTCCCTGGCGGCCCGCAGCCACCGGAGGCCGTGGGTGGCGCTGTTCGTGATGCTGGTCCTCACGGGCCTGGGCGCCTTCTTCGCGCGCGACCTGCGCCTCAACGCGGACCTGGCCAACCTGCTGCCCAAGTCGTTCCCGTCCGTCCAGGACCTGGAGAAGCTGCGCACGCGCTTCGGCGGACAGGGCAACGTGGTGGTGGCCGGCATCGGCGCGGAGCCGGAGCAGCTCAAGCAGTTCGTGGATGACATGGCGCCGAAGCTGGCGACGCTGTCGGAGATCCGCTTCGTCAACGCGCAGCGGCCCAGCCAGTTCTTCGACGAGCGCGGCCTCTACTACGTGGACCTGCCGGACCTGAAGACCATCGAGGAGCGCATCGACGCGCGCTTCGCGTGGGAGAAGGAGCAGGCCAACCCGCTCTTCGTGCGCCTGGAGGAGGAGCCGGCCCCGTCGCTGGACTTCAGCGACATCCAGAAGAAGTACACCGGCGGCGCGAACATGCGGCTCGCGGGGCAGGGCGGCACGTACTACCTGGATCCGCAGGAGCGCATGGTGGTGATGCTCCTCAAGGCCAAGGGCTCCTCCGCGGACCTGGGCTACTCCAAGAAGGTCATCACCCAGGTGGAGGACTACCTGGCGAAGCAGGACCTGTCGAAGTACGGCCCCGGCTTCCACACGGCCATCACCGGCACGTTCAAGAAGAAGATCGACCAGCAGGCGGTCATCACCGGCGACCTGGCGCGCGCGTCCTCGCTGGCGCTGGTGCTGCTGCTGGCCTACCTCATCTTCCACTTCCGCAGCGGGCTGTCCGTGGGCCTCACCATGGTGCCGGTGGTCGCGGGCCTGTCGTGGACCTACGGCTTCGTGGGCATCGCGTACGGGCAGGTAAATCTCCTGACGGGCTTCCTCGCGGCGGTGCTGGGCGGCCTGGGCGTGGAGCACGGCATCCACCTGCTGGGGCGGTGGGGCACGCTGCGCTCGGAGGGCATGACGTCGGAAGAGGCGGTGCGCGAGACGTTCAAGCACACGGGCTTCTCCGCGTTCATCTCCGCGCTGGTGGCGGCGCTCACGTTCCTGAGCCTGTCGTGGTCGGAGTTCAGGGCGTTCCACGAGTTCGGCGTCATCGCGGCGGTGGGCATGATGGTGAGCGTGGCGTCGTACCTGCTCATCCTGCCGGCGCTGCTGGGGCTGGTGTCGCGCTGGGGCTGGGTGCCGCGCGAGCACCAGTCGCAGTCCGGGCCCATGGCGATGCTCGCGCGCTTCCTGCCGCGCCGTTACCGCGCGGTGGCGCTGGTCATCGGCGTGGCGCTGGTGGGGCTCATCAGCCAGGCGTACCGGGTGAGCTTCAACTACGACTCCACGAAGCTGGATGACGTGTCGCTGCCGAGCGTGCGGCTGGACCGGCGCATCGACCACATCCTGGGCTATTCGGCGACGCCGGTGGTGGTGCTGACGGACACGGAGGGGATGGAGCGCGAGGTGGTGAAGCAGCTCCAGGCGCGCAAGGAGAAGTTCGGCAAGGACTCCACCATCGACTTCGTGGGCGCGCTGGAGGACCTGGTGCCGCGGCAGCAGGAGGAGAAGCACGCGCTGCTCCAGTCCATCCACAAGAAGCTCCAGCGCATCGACCCGGAGCGCGTGGACAAGGCCCAGCGCGACGACCTGCTGCGCGCGGTGAAGATGACGGCCGCGAAGCCCTTCGTGCGCGAGGACCTGCCGGTGAGCCTGCGCCGCCAGTTCGAGCCTGCGGCCGGCCAGAAGGGCGGCGTGGTGCTCGTCTACGCGAACGTGAGCCTGTCGGACGGCGTGGGCACGCGGCGCTTCACCAAGGAGGTCCGCAACCTCCAGATGCCGGACGGCAGCCAGGTGTCCGCGGCGGGCGAGGCGCTCATCCTGGCGGACATCCTGGACATGGTGGCCTCCGAGGGCCCGCGCATCCTGGTGGCCGCGGTGGTCAGCGTCTTTTTGGCCATGTGGCTGACGCTGGGCTCCTTGCGCAACGCGGTCATCTGCATGCTGCCCACGCTCTTGTCCATCGCGGGGCTGGTGGGCCTGATGTCCCTCATGGGCCTGCAGTTCAACTACCTGAACATCGTCGTCATCCCGGTGCTCATCGGAACGACGGTGGACGCGGGCGTGCACCTGATTGAGCGCCTGGGCGAGCCGGGCGCGGACTTCGCCACCGTCTACGCGGAGACGGGCCGGGCCATCACGGGCGGCCTGCTCACGAGCGCCATCGGCTTCCTGGCGCTGGTGTTCGCCAAGCACCCGGGCCTCAACTCCATTGGCGACCTGGCCAACCTGGGCTTCGCGGTGAACATGGTCATCGTGCTGGTGGGCTTCCCGGCGCTGCTCCTGCTGGTGGACCGCTGGCGCCACAAGCACAGCGCCGCGTCGACCCCGGCCAGCGACGACGGGACCGAGCGCCCCGCGGAGAGCTGATCCGCGCAGGGCAAACCCATGCAGGCAAGAAGGCCCCGGCACCGCACGCCGGGGCCTTTTTCATTGCGCCCGGCGGGGCTGGGGCTGTTCCGCAAGGCGACACTGCGGAGGGACGAACGGGCACGGGCACCCGGAGGTCCCCGTACCAAGCTTCGTCTTGTATGGGGCGCTCATACTTCAGGTATCAATCTGGCCGGATGTTCGAGAACGCTTTCATGGAGGCGGCCTCGAAGCTGCACCCGGCGGTGCCGGTCCTCCTCTACATCCCGCTCACGCTGGGCCTGCTCGGGTGGGGCCTGGCG
>NZ_RAVY01000152.1:0-23792 GCF_003611625.1 Corallococcus sp. CA054B | reverse complement strand
CCCCAAGAGCGCCCCCAGCACCAGCCCCACCACGCAGTACGCGCCGATGAGCCGTGCCACCTGCCACAGCACCACGCTCCGCCACTCGTTCCAGACGTACTCCGTGACGAAGCTGCTCTCGTTCCCCTGGTAACCCAGTTGCATGTTCAGCAGGGCACAGAGTGTGTAGAGCGTCAGGAAGACGAGCAGGCCCGCACGGCAACCAAGCAGGAGGGCGCGTCCGAGGGTCGGGGGTGTACGGGCGAAGGCGGGCATCCTGGGGCAGCGTGGTCATGAATCCCACGGGCGTCACCCCATGCCCGGAGGGAGTGCCCACGCCCGGACGGACGGGGGGCCGGAATTCCGCTCCGGGTGTCTCCCAGGCCGGTTTTCCGGGCCCCGCACGCGCCCGTTCCGCTTCTTTCTTCTGGCCCCGTCACTGGACTGGCGAGCAGGGGTTGCGGGCTCTAGTGTTCAGGCGCCTCTTTCTTCACCGGGAGCCGGAACGCCCATGTCCTTTACCCACCTTCACCTCCACACCCTCTATTCGCTGCTGGATGGGGCCATCCGGATGAAGGACCTCATCAAGACGGTGAAGGAGAAGGGCATGTCGAGCGTGGCCGTGACGGACCACGGCAACATGTTCGGCACCATCGACTTCTACAAGAAGGCCAAGGACGCCGGCATCAAGCCCATCCTCGGCCTGGAGGCCTACGTCGCCGGCCCCAAGGGGCGCGAGGACCGTTCGGAGAAGGTGGCCCACCACCTCATCCTCCTGGCCAAGAACGCGGAGGGCTACGCGAACCTGCGCTACCTGTCCTCCACCGCGTACATGAACGGGTTCTACTACCACCCGCGCATCGACAAGCAGGTGCTCGCGGAGCACAGCAAGGGCCTGGTCGGCCTCACCGCGTGCCTGGGCGGTGAAGTCACGAGCGCGTGCTTCCGCGGCGACATGGACCACGCCCGCCGCGTGGCGGCTGAGTACAAGGGCATCTTCGAGCCCGACAGCTTCTACCTGGAGGTCCAGTCCAACGGCATGGTCGAGCAGGACAAGGCCAACGAGAACCTGAAGCAGCTGTCTCGTGACCTGGACATCCCGCTCGTCGCCACCGCGGACGCGCACTACATCAAGCGCGAGGACGCCAAGGCGCACGAGCTGCTCATGTGCATCGCCAGCGGCAAGACGCTGGCGGACAACAAGCGCCTGCGCCACTCCACCGACAAGCTCTACGTCACGAGCCCGGAGGAGATGCTCGGCTTCTTCTCCGACTCGCCGGAGGCCGTGCACAACAGCATGCGCATCGCGGAGATGTGCAACGTGGAGCTGAAGCTGGGCAAGCCCATGCTCCCCACGTTCAAGGTGCCGGACGGCCACACCCCGGACACCTTCATGTCGGAGCTGGCCTACGAGGGCCTGCGCCAGCGCTTCAAGGAACTGGAAGGCCAGTACCCCATCGACCGCGAGCAGTACCAGGCGCGCCTCACCCTGGAGCTGGGCGTCATCCAGCGCATGGGCTTCAGCGGCTACTTCCTCATCGTCCAGGACTTCATCAACTGGGCCAAGGACCACAACATCCCGGTGGGCCCGGGCCGTGGCTCCGGCGCGGGTTCGCTGGTCGCCTACGCGCTGCGCATCACTGACCTGGACCCCATCCCGTACAACCTCCTCTTCGAGCGCTTCCTCAACCCGGAGCGCGTGTCGATGCCGGACTTCGATATCGACTTCTGCCAGGACCGGCGCGACGAGGTCATCAAGTACGTGGGCCGCAAGTACGGCGAGATGAACGTGGGGCAGATCATCACGTTCGGTTCGCTCAAGGCCAAGAGCGTGCTGCGCGACGTGTGCCGCGTCTTCGGCCTGCCCTTCAGCGAAGGCGACCGCATCGCCAAGCTGGTGCCCGAAGTCCTCAACATCACCTTGAAGGAGGCCATCGAGATGGAGCCTCGCCTCAAGGAGATGATCGAAAAGCCCCAGAACATCGGTGAGGTGGAGGGCAACCCCGTCACCACCAAGGACGTGCTCGAAATCGCGCTCGCGCTGGAGGGCCTGCACCGCCAGCCCGGCATGCACGCCGCGGGCGTGGTCATCGCGGACAAGCCGCTCTGGGAGTTCGTGCCCGTCTACCAGCCGCCCGGTGAAAAGATCCTCATCACCCAGTTCGCCAAGGACGAGGTGGAGGCCGCGGGCCTGGTGAAGTTCGACTTCCTCGGCCTCAAGACGCTCACCGTCATCCAGCACGCGCTGGACCTGGTGAACCGCAACCACGGCAAGGACATCAAGCGGCACGAAATCCCGCTGCACGACGAGAAGATGTGGCAGCTGATGGCGGAGGGCGACACCGCCGGCGTCTTCCAGATGGAGTCCAGCGGCTTCACCGAAATGGTGATGAAGCTCAAGCCGACCTGCTTCGAAGACGTCATCGCCGCGGGCGCGCTCTACCGCCCGGGTCCGCTGGACTCCGGCATGGTGGACGTCTTCATCAACCGCAAGCACGGCCGGGAGAAGGTGGCCTACCCGCACCCCAACCTGGAGCCGGTGCTCAAGGACACCTACGGCGTCATCGTCTACCAGGAACAGGTGATGCAGATCTCCCAGGTGCTGGGAGGCTACACCCTGGGCCGCGCCGACCTTCTTCGCCGCGCCATGGGCAAGAAGAAGGCCGAGGTCATGCAGGCCGAGCGCGCCGGCTTCCTGGAGGGCTGCAAGACCAACAACGTGGACCTGAAGGTCGCGGGCGAAATCTTCGACCTGATGGAGAAGTTCGCCGAGTACGGCTTCAACAAGAGCCACTCCGCGGCGTACGGCCTGGTCACCATCCACACGGCGTGGCTCAAGGCCCACTACCCGTGCGAATTCATGGCCGCCCTTCTCACCAGCGAGAAGGACAACACCGACAAGGTGGTGAAGCACATCGGCGAGGCCCGCGAGTCGGGCACGCAGGTGCTGCCGCCGGACGTGAACCAGTCCGACATGGCCTTCGGCGCGGTGGAGGGGAAGATCCGCTTCGGGCTCGGCGCCATCAAGGGCGTGGGCGAGGGCGCCATCGAGTCCATCCTGGAGGCGCGCAAGGAAGGCCCCTTCAAGAGCCTCTTCGACTTCTGCGAGCGCGTGGACGGCCGCCGCGTCAACCGCAAGGTGCTCGAAGCGCTGGTCAAGGCCGGCGCCTTCGACTTCGAGAAGCGCCCCCGCGCGCAGCTCTTCGAGACCATCGAGCGCGCGATGAACCGCGGCTCCTCCAGCCAGAAGGACAAGGCCGCCGGCCAGAGCTCGCTGTTCGGCATGCTCGCGGGCCCCGCGTCCTCCGGCACCGGCCTCAAGGACGACTACGCGGCGGTGGAGGAGTGGCCGGAGAAGGAGCGCCTGGCCTTCGAGAAGGAGGCCATCGGCTTCTACGTGTCCGGCCACCCGCTGTACCAGTACGAGAAGGAGCTCAAGCGCTACGCGCGGCCCATCACCGCCGTGCAGCGCGCGCGCCGCGACGAGAAGCTCACCGTGGCGGGCATCATCACCGTGCTGCGCGAGCGCCCCACCAAGACGGGCAAGCGCATGGCGTGGGTCACCATCGAGGATTTGTCCGGCTCCACGGAGCTGGTGTGCTTCCCGGGCAAGGACGGCACGCGCAACGTGATGGGCAAGGACGGCAAGTGGTCCAAGCAGGGCCCCAAGCCGGGCTACGAGCACTGGGAGCACCTGCTCAAGTCGGACGACCCCATCCTCGTCACCGGCACCGTGCAGATCTCCCAGCGCGACGAGAACACGCCCACCGCGGAGCTCATCGTCGAGGACATCCAGAGCCTCAAGGCCGTGCGTGAGAAGCGCACCAAGCGCCTGGAGCTGCGGCTGCCCGCGGAGATCGTCACCGAGGAGCGGCTGGCGAAGCTCAACGAGCTGGCGAAGAAGTACGCGGGCGCGACGCCGGTCGCGGTGAGCGTGCTGTTCCCCGGGGAGGCGGAGGCGCACATCTCCGGCACCACCCTCAAGGTGCAGGTGAACGACGATTTGCTCCTCGCGGTGGACCGCCTCTTCGGGCAGAAGGTCGTGGAGTTCGGCTGATTTCGAAAGGAAGCGACCCCATGGCGGACAGCGTGTTCAAGGATGGGCTGCTCAAGGGCAAGACGGCGTTCGTCTCCGGCGGCAGCAGCGGCATCAACCTCGGCATCGCCACCGCGTTCGTGAAGGCGGGCGCGAAGGTGGCCATCAACGGCCGCAACGTGGAGAAGCTGGAGGGCGCGGTGAAGGGCCTCCAGGCCCACGGCACCGCCATGGGCGTGGCCGCCGACGTGCGCGACTACGCGTCCGTGGAAAAGGCGCTCCAGCAGGTGAAGGACGCGTACGGCGAAATCGACGTGCTGGTGTGCGGCGCGGCCGGCAACTTCCCCGCGCCCGTGCTGGGCATGTCCGCCAACGGCTTCAAGGCGGTGATGGACATCGACGTGCTGGGCACCTTCAACGTGTCCCGCGCCGCCTTCGAACACCTGCGCAAGCCGGGCGCCGCCGTCATCAACATCTCCGCGCCCCAGGCCTACCTGCCCATGGCCATGCAGGCCCACGTGTGCGCCGCCAAGGCCGGCGTGGACATGCTCACCCGCGTGCTCGCCATCGAGTGGGGCGGCACGGGCGTGCGCGTCAACGCCATCACCCCGGGCCCGATCGAGGGCACGGAGGGCATGAGCCGCCTGGCTCCGTCGGAAGGCGCCCGTCAGAAGCTCGCGGAGGCCCTGCCGCTCCAGCGCTTCGGAAAGCCGGACGACATCGCCCGGCTGGCCCTGTTCCTGGCCTCGGACGCCGCGTCGTACATCACCGGCGCCATCATGGTCTGCGACGGTGGCCAGTCCCTGCTGGGCGGCGCCGCGGTGCTTCAAGCCATCAACGGCTGATTGCAGCCGACGTGCACGGTCCCGGCCCTGCTTCGCGGTGGCCGTGGGAGGTCTGCTAGAAAGCACTGCAACCCCGCGTGAAGCGCAAACGCCGCGCGGGGCTGCTCGCTGGACGGAGACATCCATGTCCCCACGGATCGCTGTGCTCGCCCGCTGTCTGGGGCTGAGCGTGCTGTGTCTGGGCTTGTCGCTGGGCTGCAAGGACTCTGGAACCCCGTCGCAGCCTCCACCGGAGGTGGAAGGCGTGGTGGACGCGGCCGCCTCCAGGGTGGTGGTGGACCGGCCCACGGGAGTGCTGGCGAACGGCAGCGACTTCGCGGTCATCACGGTGACGGCGCTGCGCAAGGCGGACGGCTCGCGGCTGTCCGGGCGCTCGGTGTCGCTGACGGTGGAGGGGGAGGGCGCCTCCGTTCTGGAGTCGGCGCTCGTCACCGACATCACCGGCGTGGCCCAGGCGCACGTGACGTCCACGGCGCCGGGCGTGAAGACGGTGAAGGCGTCCGTGAAGGACGACACCGGCAAGATGACGCCGCTCACCGCGACGGCCACGGTGGCCTTCGCGGACGTCAGCACCGTGAAGACGCTGGCGTTCCGCTCGGCGCTGCCGGATGGCGTGGCGGGCGAGCCGCTCAAGCTCCTGGTGGTGGAGGTGCGCAACGGCGCGGGCGAGGTGGTGACGGACAGCACGACGGAGGTGACGCTGTCCTTGGGCTCCGGCGGCATCGTGTTCCCGGAGGGCCAGGTGAAGGTGGCGGCGGTGAACGGCGTCGCGACCTTCCCGGACGTGGTGCTGAAGAAGGCGGGCAAGGGCTATCACTTCATCGCGAACGCCCCGGGCTTCGAGCCCGTGAGCAGCACCGTCTTCACGGTGGAGCCTGGTGCCGTGTCGGCGCTGGGGCTGGACCACTTCCTGGATACCGCCACGGCGGGTGTGGCGGAGGCCCTGGAGATCACGCTCGCGGACACGTACGCCAACACGGTGACGAACTACGCGGGCACGGTGACGCTGACGTCCACGGACGCGGCCGCGACGCTGCCCTCCCACGCGTTCACCGCCACGGACGCGGGCAGGTTCAAGTTCCAGGGCATCACCTTCCGCACGGCCGGGCCTCAGTTCCTGACGATTGCTGACAGCACGGGGGCCTTCTCCTTCGAGTCCAGGGTGCTCGTGTCCGCCGCGGCGCCCTCGAAGCTGGTGTTCACGCAGCAGCCGGCCTCGCCCGTGCCGGTGCGCGCCTCCCTGGGGGACGTGAAGGTGGCGGTCCAGGACGCCTTCGGCAATCCGCTGTCGGTGACCGGGCTGGCGGTGAAGCTGGCGCTGGTGGGCGGCACCTTCGCGCAGGGCATCCCCACGCACACCACCGAGGAGGGCGTGGCCACCTTCACCGGCCTCAGCATCGACGACGAAGGCACGTACCAGCTCCAGGCGAGCGCGGACGGCCTTCAGGAGGCCACGTCCGCGAACCTGACCCTCTCCGACACGCAAGCGCCGGCCGCCGCGGCGGGCTTCAGCGCGACGGCGGCGTCCAGCGACAGCATCCGGCTGGACTGGCAGGCCCCGGGCGATGACGGCATCCAGGGCACGGCCGCGCGCTACGAGCTGCGCTACGCCATGTCCGCCATCACCGACGCCAACTTTGATTCCGCCACGCCCGTGACGGGCGTGGGCTCACCCCAGACGGCGGGCACGGCGGAGTCCTTCACCGTCACCGAACTGACGGCGGTCACGACGTACCACTTCGCCCTGAAGGCATTCGACGGCGCGGGCAACGCCAGCGCGCTCGCCACCGCGAGCACCGCGACCTTGAGCCTGTGCGCCGGTCATGTATGCACGCCGCCCGCGTCCCAGTGCGCGGAGGACGGCACCTCGCTGGAGGTCTACTCATCGGTGTGCGTGGTGCAGGACGGCACGCCGACCTGCGTGGACGGCGGGATGGAACTCCAGGCCTGCCCCGGCGCGGACGCGGTCTGCTACGCGGGCGCGTGCGCCAATGCACCGCACCCGGGCGCGGGCGAGCTGGTCCTGTCGGAGGTGATGCACTCGCCGTCCGCGGGCACCACCGAGTACCTGGAGCTGACCAACACCACGTCGAAGCTGCTGGATGCCAACGGCCTGGTGGTGGACCTGATGGATGGCGCGGGCACGGCCACGTCCATCACGGTGAACCACGGCCACGCGCTGCTGGTGCCGGCGGGGGGCCGTACGGTGCTCGCGCAGGACGCGAACTTCACGCGCAACGGTGGCGTGGTGGCGAACCACGCCTGGGGCACCGATATCTCCCTGGACAACACCGGCAGCATCACGCTCAAGCAGGGCACGGTGACGGTGGACAGCCTCACGTACACGAGCGCGTTCCCGCAGACGACGGGCCACGCGATGAGCCTTGCGTCCAGCATCGTGGGCACGAAGGCCAGCGCGCGGTCCTGGTACTGGTGTGACTCCACCGTCCGCCTGTCCGGCGGGGACCGGGGCACGCCGGGCCAGGCCAACGACGACTGCGGCCAGACCGTGGACAAGCCGCTCTTCTCCTGCAACGTCTACTACCCGAAGACGTTCCCGACCGGGGACGGCGTCTTCCCGGAGTTCATCTCCACGACCGACAGCTACGACATCCTCAGCCGGTTCGAGAGCTACGACGTCACGACGCGGAACGAGCAGGGCAACGACTTCTACCCCTTCATCGAGGCGCAGCTGGGCTACGGCACGGACACCACCAACCCCGCGGGCTGGACGTGGATACCGGCGGACTTCAACGCCCAATACAGCATCTTCAGCTCCTGGAGTGACGAGATGAAGGCGCCGCTGCGGATCCCCACGCCCGGCACGTACAGCTACGGCTTCCGCTACCGGTTCACGGACCCGGGGGCGCCGTGGGAGTACTGTGATCGGTTCGGCAAGACGGTGCCGCCCTTGGGCGACTACGGCTCGGTGCTGGTGGCCAAGGATCCGCTGACGAACCACGTGGTCATCAGCGAGTTCAGCGGAGGCAAGGGCTCGGACGCGGCCGCGACGGACGAGTTCATCGAGCTCTACAACCCGACGAACAAGGACGTGGACCTGTCCGGCTGGCGGGTGAGCTACAAGTCCGCGACCGGGGCTTGGGACCCAGCGGATGCGGTCACCATTCCGGAGGGCTATGTCATCCTCGCCCACGGGTACTTCCTCCTGGGCGGAGCCAATTTCACCGGTGATGGCATGAGCCTGCCGGACCTCGCGTACACCTTCGACGCAACGGCCTCCACGACCGGTGGCGGCCACATCCGCGTCCAGCGCCCCGTGAGCGGGCCCGGGGGCACGACGTACGTGGACGTGGACACGCTGGGCTTCGGCACCGGGGATTCCCCTGAAGGCGCCGCGGCCCCGGCCCATCCGGCGGTGGGCGGGAGCCTGGAGCGCAAGGCCGTGTCCACCTCCACCTCCGCCACCCTGGCCGTGGGGGGCGCGGACGCCGCCCGGGGCAATGGGCAGGACACGGACGACAACAGCGTGGACTTCGTGCCCCGCGCCACCCGGCAGCCCCAGGGCACCACGAGCGCGCTCGAGTACCACTGACGCCTCCGCCTCACCCCTGAGAAGTCCCAGGAGGGCCGCCTCCGGCACGCACGCCGGGGCGGCCTTCCGTCGTTGGGGCACCGCCCGCCCGTCCGCCGCCCGACGGACAGGGCGGGGGAGGGCGTCCACTGCCCGGCAACCGCTCGCGCCGGACCACTCGGATGCTGCCAGGAAGGACGGGGCGCATTAGCTTTGAGCCCTTTCCCGCACACCCACGGCTTGAGAGGAGCCTTCCCCGTGTCCGAGCCCCTGGTCCCCGACGCCGCCCGCCACGTCACCTGCCCGCCCGAGGAGTTCCGCCGCGCGAGCGAGGAGGCCCTGGCCAAGGCCCGCGACGGCATCGCGCGACTGAAGACGCTGCCCGCCTCCACGCCCCCCAAGGACGTCCTGGAGCTGTTCGACGAGTCCTCCGCCGCGCTGGATGACGCCGCCTCGCGCGCCAGCGTCGTGCGCCACACGCACCCGGAAGCCGCCCTGCGCGAGGCCGCGGAAGCCTCCGAGCAGGCCATCGAGAACCTGGCCAACGACATCCGCATGGACCGGGGCGTCTACGACGTCCTGGCGCGCGTGGACCTGTCCCAGCAGGACGCCGCCACGCGCAAGTGGATGGAGAAGGTGCTGCGCGACTTCCGCCGCGCCGGCGTGGACCGCGACGACGCCACCCGCGCGAAGGTGAAGGCGCTCCAGGAGGAGCTGGTCCGCATTGGCCAGGAGTTCAGCCGCAACATCAGCCAGGACACCCGCAAGGTGTCCCTGCCTCCGTCCGCGCTGGACGGCCTGCCGGAGGACTACGTGCGCGCGCACGCCCCCGGCGAGGACGGCCAGGTGCGCATCTCCACGGACTACCCGGACCTGGTGCCCTTCCTCACCTACGCGCGCGACGGCAAGGCCCGCGAGGAGCTGTGGCGCGCCAACCGCCAGCGCGGCTACCCCGCCAACGTGAACGTGCTCCAGAGCCTGGTGCAGAAGCGCCATGAGCTGGCCACGCTGCTGGGCTACCCGCACTGGGCCGCCTACGCCACCGAGGACAAGATGGTGCGCACCGCGGACGCCGCGGGCACCTTCATCCGGAAGATCGCCGACGCGTCCGAAGAGCGCATGAAGCGCGACTACGCGGTGCTCCTGGAGCGCAAGCGCAAGGACGACCCGAACGCCGACCAGGTGAACCCGTGGGACTCCGGCTACCTGGATGACCGCGTGAAGGCGGAGCAGTACGCCTTCGACTCGCAGACGGTGCGCCCGTACTTCGAATACACGCGCGTGAAGCAGGGCGTGCTGGACCTCACCGCGCGCCTCTTCGGCGTCACCTACCGCCCGGTGAAGGACGTGCCCGTGTGGCACCCGGACGTGGAGGCCTACGACGTCTATGAAGGCACCACGCTCAAGGGCCGCTTCTTCCTGGACATGCACCCGCGCGCGGACAAGTACAAGCACGCGGCCCAGTTCACGCTGACGAGCGGCAAGTCAGGCCGGCGGCTGCCGGAAGGCGCGCTCATCTGCAACTTCCCCAAGCCCGGCACGGAGCCCGCGCTCATGCAGCACGGCGACGTGGAGACGTTCTTCCACGAGTTCGGCCACCTGCTGCACCACATCTTCGGAGGCCACACGCAGTGGGCGGGCCTGTCCGGCGTGCGCACGGAGTGGGACTTCGTGGAGGCCCCGTCGCAGATGCTGGAGGAGTGGGCGCGCGACGTGACGTGCCTTCAGACCTTCGCGAAGCACTACCAGACGGGAGAGGCGCTGCCCGCGGAGCTGGTGGAGCGCATGCTCGCCGCGGACGAGTTCGGCAAGGGGCTCTTCGTGCGTCAGCAGATGTTCTACGCGGCGCTCAGCCTGGAGCTGTACCGGCGCGACCCGAAGAACCTGGACGCCACCGCGCTCGTGCGTGAGCTGCAGGGCCAGTACATCCCCTTCCCGTACCTGGAGGGCACGTACTTCCACCTCACCTTCGGGCACCTGGATGGGTACTCGTCCAACTACTACACGTACATGTGGTCGTTGGTCATCGCGAAGGACCTCTTCACGGTGTTCCAGACGAAGGGCCTGCTCAACCCGGAGCCCGCGCAGGCCTACCGCCGCGCGGTGCTGGAGCCGGGCGGCTCCGACGACGCCGCCCGCCTCGTGAACCACTTCCTCGGCCGCGACTACGACTTCCGCGCGTACGAAGCCTGGCTCAACAAGGCCGCCTGAGCGGCGGATGACACGGCAGCCCCAGGAAGCTGGGGCTGCCGGTGCTTCAGCGGGACATCACTCCACGTTCGTCTGCTGCACGCGCCAGATCTCCTCCGCGTACTGCTTGATGGTGCGGTCGGAGGAGAAGATGCCCGCGCGGGCGACGTTGATGATGCACTTCTTCGTCCAGGACTCGGTGTCCTTGTACGCGCGCGCCACGTCCTCCTGCTTCGCCGCGTAGGACGCGAAGTCCGCCAGCACCAGGTAGCGGTCCTCGTTGAGCAGGCTGTCCACCAGCGGCTGGAAGAGGTTGCGGTCCTCCGGGGAGAAGAAGCCGGAGCGGATGAGGTCCAGCGCCTCGCGCAGCTCCGTGTTGGACTCGTACACCTCGCGCGGCTTGTAGCCGGCCTTCTTGCGCGCGATGACCTCATCCGCCGTGAGGCCGAAGAGGAAGAAGTTCTCGTCGCCCACCGCGTCGCGGATCTCCACGTTGGCGCCGTCCAGCGTGCCCAGCGTCAGCGCGCCGTTGAGCATCAGCTTCATGTTGCCCGTGCCGGAAGCCTCCCAGCCCGCCGTCGAAATCTGCTCGGACACGTCCGCCGCGGGGATGATGCGCTCCGCCAGGCTCACCCGGTAGTTGGGCAGGAACACCACCTGCAACCCCGTGGCGCCCGCGTCGCTGTTGACGACCTCCGCGATGCCGTTGATGAGCCGGATGGTCAGCTTCGCCAGGTGGTAGCCCGGGGCCGCCTTCGCGCCGAAGAGGAACGCGCGCGGCGTGATGACGCTGGACGGGTCGCGCCGCGCCTTCATCCACAGCGCCACGATGTGGACGGCATCCAGCAGCTGCCGCTTGTACTCGTGCAGGCGCTTGATCTGCACGTCGAAGATGGCGTCCGGATTGAGCTGCACCCAGCGCAAATCCCTCACGTGCTGGGCCAGCTCCTCCTTGTTGGCGCGCTTCACCTCGCGGAAGGCCTTGCGGAACTCCGGGTCCTCCGCGTGCGGCTCCAGCTTCTGGAGCAGGTCCAGGTCCGTGGCCCAGCCCTCGCCAATGCGGCTGGTGATGAGCTTGGACAGGCGCGGGTTGCACCACGCCAGCCACCGGCGCGGCGTCACGCCGTTGGTCTTGTTGTTGAAGCGCTCCGGGTACATCTGCGCGAAGTCCGGGAGCACGTCGCGGCGCAAGAGGTCCGTGTGCAGCGCGGCCACGCCGTTGATGCTGTGGCTGCCCACCACGGCCAGGTGGGCCATGCGGATCTTCTTCTCCGGGCCCTCCTCCACCAGGCTCATCCGCTGCTGCTTCTCCACGTCGAACGGGTAGCGGATCTGCACCTGACGCATGAAGCGCTGGTTGATCTCGAAGATGATTTCCAGGTGGCGCGGCAAGAGCCGCTCGAACAGCGACACCGGCCAGCGCTCCATGGCCTCCGCCAGCAGCGTGTGGTTGGTGTAGCCGAACGTCTCCTGGGTGATGGACCAAGCCTCGTCCCAGAGCAGGCGCTTCTCGTCCACCAGCACGCGCATCAGCTCCGCCACGCCAATGGCCGGGTGCGTGTCATTGAGCTGGATGGCCACCTTCCGGGAGAAGTCACGGAAGTCGTTGTGGTTCTTCAGGTAGCGCCGGACGATGTCCGCGATGGAGCACGCCACGAAGAAGTACTGCTGCTTGAGGCGCAGCTCCTTGCCGGCCTGGAACGCGTCGTTGGGATAGAGGACCTTGGAGATGACCTCCGAGTCGTTCTTCTCCACCACGGAGCGCTCGTAGTCACCGGCGTTGAAGAGCAGCAGGTCGAACTCCGCGCTCGCGCGCGCCTGCCACAGCCGCAGCGTGTTGACCGTGTTGTTGCCGTAGCCCGCGATGGGCGTGTCGTACGGCACGCCGATGACCGTCTTGCCGCCCACCCAGCGCGCCACGGGCCGGCCATCCGGCCCCTGGTGGTGCTCCACGCGCCCGAAGAAGCGCACCGGCACCGCCTTCTCCGGCCGGACGATCTCCCACGGGTTGCCGAACTTCAGCCACTCGTCCGCGCGCTCCACCTGGTGTCCCTCCACCAGGTCCTGGGAGAAGATGCCGAACTCGTAGCGGATGCCGTAGCCCATGCCCGGGTAGCCCAGGGTGGCCAGCGAATCCAGGAAGCACGCCGCCAGCCGGCCCAGACCGCCGTTGCCCAGGCCCGCGTCCGGCTCCATCTCCAGCAGCTGGCTCAGGTCCACGCCGACTTCCTGCATGGCGGCGGCCGCGGCCTCGTACATGTTGAGGTTGAGCAGGTTGTTGCCCAGCGCGCGCCCCAGCAGGTACTCCGCGGACAGGTAATAGGCGCGCTTGACGTCCTGCTCGTAGTAGGTGCGCGCCGTCTTCACCCAGCGGTCCGTGAGGCGGTCGCGCACGGCCAGGGACAGCGCCATGAAGCGGTCGTGCGGCGTGGCCGTCTCCGGGTTCTTGCCGCGCGAATACCGCACGTGTTCGAAGAAGCCGCGACGGACGCTGGCCGCGTCGAGCCCGGTGCGTCCGCTGTCTTCGGGGGTTCCCGAGGCGGAGGGCGGGGGCGATGCGGGGCGCGCGGAGGCGGGAGGAGCCATAAGTCGGTCGTCTCGAAGGTCGCGAGGGGGTTGATGGACTGCGCAAGCGTCCGCGCTTTGACGCGGGACGCCCATGATGGAAGGGTACCGTGTCACGCCAGCCCAGGGCAGGGGAAACCCACGTCCTCCGCCCGGGGTCGGCCGCTTCCCCCGCCAGGGAGGGAAGGTGCTGGGAGACCCGCCGTGACGCGGTGCGGCCCCAGGGAATGACAGACATCCGCACCGTCCTCCTGAGAGGGACCGGAATCGCGCGGAAGTAGGGTAAAACGCTTTGTGCATGTCCCTCCCCCTGGATGACCTGGAGCAGCGCATTGCCCTCACCCGGCCGGGGGACACCGTGCGAGGGCTGAGCTTCGCGGCGGTGCTGCGGCTCGTGCACCAGCGGCTGGGGCGTGACGAGGCGGAGCGTCTGCGCGCGCCGCTCATGCAGCGCAGCCCCGTGGACTTCTTCTCCTACCCGGCGGTGGACTTCCTGCGGCTGCTCGCCTTCGCGTCGGAGGCGCTCCAGCCGGAGTTCGGCACGCGTGACGCGGCCCTGCGGGCGTGCGGGGAGGCCATCGTCGGGACGTTCTTCGAGTCCACGGTGGGGCAGACGCTCCTGCGCCTCACCTCTGGCGGCGGAGACCCCAAGCGCCTCTACGGCAACGCGCCCGCGTCGTACTCCACCGCGGTGAGCTACGGGCAGCGCGAGTACCAGGCCCTGGGCGACAAGCGCGTGCGGCTCTTCTTCAAGGGCGACCTGCTGCCCGTGGAGGTCCACGAGGGCATCCTCGGGGGCCCCCTCACCGCGCTCCACCGCGAGGGCAGCGTGCGGGGCACCGAGCGGGGCCTGGGGGACTCCGAGTTCATCATCGAGTGGACCTGAGAAAAGCGACGGGCCCCGCTCCACCGTGAAGGGGAGGGGGCCCGTGGGCTTTCAACTCCAGACGTCCGCGTCTACTTCGTGGCGGTGGGTGGAGGGCCCGCCTGGCCGGCGACGGCGGCCACGGACACGGCGTCAATCTGCTGGGCCAGGTCGTGCGCCTTGGCGAGGAAGTCCGCCGTCAGCTCCTTGGGCAGCGGATCCGCGCGGGGGAACTTCTGGGTGAGCGGGTTGGCGTAGGTGCCGTTGCGCTTCAGGCCGAAGTGCAGGTGCGGGCCGGTGGAGCGGCCGGTGTTGCCGGAGTAGGCAATCACCTGCTTCTGCCGCACGCGCTGGCCGGCGCGCACGCCGTCGCCAAAGCGCGACAGGTGCATGTACTGCGTCTCCATGCCGTTGGCGTGGCGCAGCACCACCATGTTGCCGGCTGCGCCCGCGTTGCCCGCGGACACGACGGTGCCGTCCGCCACGGCCCACACCGGGGTGCCAATGGGCGTGCCGTAGTCCACGCCGTTGTGGTTCTTCACGTACTGGAGCACCGGGTGGAAGCGCGACCCGAAGCTGCTGGTGACGTGCGCGTACTTCAGCGGGCTCTTGAGGAAGGTCTTCTTCGCGCTGGCGCCGTCCTCCTGGAAGAAGTTGGCCTCGCCGTTGGGCAGCACGTAGCGGAACACGCGCTTGTTGCCCACCAGGCCGCCCTCATACGTGGCCGCCAGCACCTCGCCGTAGCGCAGCACGCGGCCCTTGGAGACGAACTTCTCCACCAGCGCCTTGGCCTTGTCGCCCTTGCGCACGTCCCGGTAGAAGTCGATGTCCCACGCGAACACATCCGACAGCACCAGTCCGATGGACGGGTCCTCGCCCGCCGCCAGCGTCGCCTCGTACAGGGACGAGCTGATCTCCAGCGACACCAGCGACACCTGCTTCTCCACCTCGATGGAGCGCTTGCTGCCGACGTACTTCTCCCCGTCGCGGCGCACCTGCCACTCGTCCACGGTGCTCTGGCGGTAGTCGAAGAAGTCCAGCTCGCCGTTCTTCATCACCAGCCGGAACTGGTCGCCCACGCGCGACTTGCGGAAGTCGAACACGCCCTCCAGCGCGGAGATGACCGCCGTCACCTGCTCGTCGGGCAGCTGCGCGTCGTGCAGCGCGCCCGCCAGCGTCTGGCGCGGCTCGATGCGGCGGTTCTTGATTTCGAACTGGGTGGCGGCTTCGGACGTCGAAGCCACCCCGAGGGCGGCAAGGCAGAGGAGGGAAGCGGTCTTCATGGGGGGCGATACAGGAGTGTAGAGGACTGTTGGTCCTCCGCCCAAATCCTGACCGCACTTCCTCAGCCCGCCTGCCTGCTTGAGGCTTCCGCCCTTACAGCTCCACTTTCTTTTCGGAGTGGTGCTGCCCGTCGTAGCGCAGGAGGGTCCCCTTGCCGTCGTAGCGGGTGATGATGTTCACCGGCCGCCGCCAGAGGGACTGGAGGTTGCGCAGCGTCTCCCGCGCGTAGTCGCCCTTCAGGTCCTGCCCGTCGTGCTTGTGCGCGAGCAGCAGCTCCGAGCGGTTCTCGTAGTTGCCGTCCACCACTTCGATGATGGGCTGCCCGAAGTTGGTGAGCGACGTGAGCAGCTTGTTCTTCACCTTGCGGAACTCGCGGTCCAGGATCTCCCACGAGTTGCGCTTGTCGTTGAAGCCGTAGACGAAGAGCTTCTGCTGCTGGGCGAACTCGGCGGTGAGGAACGTGTCGATGAAGGTGATGTCGTTGTAGTGCTTGCGCACCTCGAAGATCTTCTCGCGCCCCGCGCCCAGCTTCTTGTCCCAGGCCTGGCGCGCGCGAAGGTCATCGCACTCGTCCCACTCCTTGCCGAACTTGCCCTTGTTCCACCGGTCCTCGATGTCCCGCCACAGCTCGATGCCCAGCTTGTACGGGTTGATGGCGCCGGGGCGCACGCCCATGGTGCCGGAGTGGTGGTCCGCGTAGTCGATGATCTCATCGTCCCGCAGCGCCCGGCGGGTCATGATGGTGGAGTGCCAGTAGCTGGCCCACCCCTCGTTCATGATCTTCGTCTGGCCCTGCGGCGCGAAGTAGTACGCCTCGTCGCGCAGGATGGAGAGGATGTCCACCTCCCACGGCTCCAGCGGCGCATGCTCCAGGAGGAAGTAGAGCACGTCGCGCTGCGGGCGCTCCGGGAAGCGCTTGCGCTGCTGCTTCTCGTCCTCCGCGCGCTTGCGCTGTGAGTCCATGAACTCGGAGGGGTTGATGAAGCCGCGCATGTACTCGCGGTTCACCTTGAAGCCCTCCACGCGCTCGTTGGACTTGGCTTCCTCTTCCGCGCGCTGCGGGTCCGGGTTGCGCCGGATGTGGGGCGCGTGCTGGTCGATGAGGTTCTCCAGCGACAGCGTCCGGTCGATGAAGTCCTCCACCTTCTCCACGCCAATCTTGTCCACCCACCGCCGGACGCGGGTGGCGTGGTTGGCCATGTCGTCAATCATCCGGCGGTTGGTGTGCCGGAAGGAGAAGTTGTTCTTGAAGAAGTCGCAGTGACCGTAGACGTGGGCCATCACCAGCTTCTGGTCCACCTCCGGGTTGCTCTCCATCAAGTAGGCGTAGCAGGGGTCATTGTTGATGACGAGCTCGTAGATTTTCGAAAGCCCGTACTCGTACCCCTTCGCCAGCTGCTCGTACTCCATGCCCCAGCGCCAGTGGGGATAGCGGGTGGGGAAGCCGCCGTAGGCGGCCACCATGTTCATCTCGTCGTAGGACACCATCTCGAAGACGGTGTCGAAGAAGTCCAGGCCGAACTCCTTGGCGTAGCCGTGGATTTCGTCCCGCAGCGCTGCGAGTCGCGGTGTGAGGCTCTTGGGCATGGGGCGGTGGCTCCGGTGGGGGATGAGACAGAAGCGCTCTTGTCAGCGCCCCTTGCCGAGGAAGTCCTTGATGGAGGCGTAGATGGCGTCCTTGTCCGCGATCTCGCTCAGCGAGACGTTGTTCGTGTCACCCACCGCCTCGCGCAGGTCCTTGATGAACTGCCCGCTGCCGTAGGGGGACTCCACCTGCCCGTAGGCGAACTGGTTCACCTGCGGGAGGATGTCGTTGCGGAGCATCTCGATGCACTGGCGCGTGTCGTCCGCGCTCCAGTTGTCCCCGTCGCTGAAGTGGAACGGGTAGATGTTCCACGCGCTCTTCGGGTAGTCCGCCTGGATGATGTCCCGGCACAGCTTGTACGCGCTGGAGATCATCGTCCCGCCGGACTCGCGGGTGTGGAAGAACGTGTCGCGGTCCACCTCGCGCGCCACCGCGTCGTGGATGATGTAGCGAGACTCCAGGCCCTTGTATTGATGCTTGAGCCACGTATCGAGCCAGAAGCTCTCGATGCGGACGATCTCCTTCTGCTCGTCCCCCATGGAGCCGGACACGTCCATCATGTAGATGATGACCGCGTTGGTTTCGGGCAGCTCCTGCAGCTTGTAGCTGCGGTAGCGCCGGTCCTCGCGCGTGGGGATGATGACCGGCATCTTCGGGTCGTAGGTGCCGGTGGCGATCTGCCGCTTCAGGGCCTGCTTGAAGGTGCGCTTGAAGTGGCGCAGGGACTCCGGGCCCGTGGTGTTCACGCCCGTGTACTTCACCTTCTGCGTGACGATGCGCTCGTTCTGCCGCCGTTCAATCCGCGGCAGCTGGAGCTCTTCGCCCAGGATCTGCGCCAGCTCCTCCAGCGTGACGTCCACCTCCAGGGCGTGGTCTCCCTCGCCCTGGCCGGCCTGATGCCCGTCCCCGGGCTCCACCGCCCCGGGGCCGAGCTGCTGACCCACCTCACCGTCTCCCTGTCCGACGCCGCCCTGCTCCTTGTGGCCGTACTTGAAGCGCGGGATGTCGATGAAGGGGATGGGGATGCTGATGGCATCCTTGCCCTTCTTGCCCAGCATCTCGCCCTTCTGCACGTACTTGCGCAGGTTGGCTTTGATCTTCCCGCGGACGATCTGTTTGAAGCGGGAGTGGTCCTGGTGGATCTTCAAGGTCACGGTGTCACGTCCCTCTTGGACAAGGCGCTATCGCGTTACTCCTTGGCGTCACCGCGGGCGAAGATGCTGGCCACGAAGTTCAGCACGTCCGTGGAGCAGATCTCGCAGTACCCGTAGTTCTTCATCATCCGGTCCTTCACCAGGTCGATCTTCTCCTGGGTCTCCTTGTCCACGACGGACGACACCAGGTTCTTGAGCTTGATGCTGTCCTTCTGGTCCTCGAACAGCTTCAGCTCCAGCGCCTTGTGCAGCCGCTCGTTGGTCCGGTAGTTGAAGGTCTTGCCCTCCACGGCGAGCGCGCCGATGTAGTTCATGATCTCCCCGCGGAAGTCGTCCTTGCGGCTCTCGGGGATGTCGATCTTCTCTTCAATCGACCGCATCAAGCGCTCATCCGGGACCTCGTAGATGCCGGTGTACTTGTTGCGGACCTTCTCCTTCTGGGTGAAGGCCTTGATGTTGTCGATGTAGTTGCCGCACAGCTTGCCGATGGCGTCCTCGTCGGCGCTGATGGCGCGCTGGACCTCGTTCTTGACGATGTCCTCGTACTCTTGCTTCACCGTGGTGAGCAGCTCCTTCATCCGCTTGCGCGCGTCCTCGGTGTTGATGAGGGAGTGCGTCTTCAAGCCGGCTTCCAGCTCGTTGAGCACCATGAAGGGGTTGATGCAGCCCTCGCCCTTGTCGCTCACCAGGGCGTTGCTGATCTTGTCCTGGATGTAGCGGGCGCTGATGCCCTCCAGGCCCTCGCGCACGGACTCCTTGCGCAGCTCCTTGATGTTGTCCTCGGTGAAGTTGGGGAGCGTCTTGCCGTTGTAGAGCTTGAGCTTCTGCAGGAGCGACAGGTTGTGCTTCTTGGGCTCCTCCAGGCGCGTGAGGACGGCCCACATGGCGGCCATCTCCAGCGTGTGCGGGGCGATGTGCTTGCCCTTGATGGCGCGGGAGTTGAAGTCCTTCTCGTAGATCTTCACCTCTTCCGCGAGCTTGGTGATGTACGGGATGTCGATCTTCACCGTACGGTCGCGCAAGGCCTCCATGAACTCGTTGTTCTCGAGCTTCTTGTACTCGGGCTCGTTGGTGTGCCCGATGATGACCTCGTCGATGTCCGTCTGAGGGAACTTCTTCGGCTTGATCTTGTGCTCCTGCGACGCGCCGAGCAGGTCGTAGAGGAACGCGACGTCCAGCTTGAGCACCTCGACGAACTCGATGACGCCGCGGTTGGCGATGTTGAACTCGCCGTCGAAGTTGAAGGCGCGCGGGTCGGAGTCCGAGCCGTACTCGGCGATCTTCCGGTAGTTGATGTCGCCGGTGAGCTCCGTGGAGTCCTGGTTCTTTTCGTCCTTGGGCTGGAACGTGCCAATGCCCACGCGGTCCTTCTCACTGAAGATGAGCCGGTTGACGTGCACGTGGCCCATGACCTTGGCGAAGTCACCGCCGTACTGGGTCATCAGCTCCTTGAAGACGAAGCGGCACGCGGGGCACAGCTCGCAGCCGTTGGGAATCGTGTAGCCGGACTCCGGCGGGGACAGCTCGGAGAAGACCTTGTCACGCCACTCGCGGGGGATGAGGTTGAGGGGCTCCTCGTTCATCGGGCACTTCATCTTCTCCTTCGTCACCGTGCCGTCCGGCTGCTTCTTGTCGGTGAGCCAGGAGAAGGTGTACGCGGCGCCCTCGGGCGTCTTGGAGTACTCCTCCATGCCCTTCTTGAGCAGGCGGGCGATGGTGGACTTGGACGAGCCCACGGGGCCGTGCAGGAGGATGACGCGCTTCTCCGTGCCGTAGCCCTGGGCCGCGGACTTGAAGACGTTGACCAGCTTCATCAGCGGCACGTCCAGGCCGAAGATGGCGTCCCGGCCGCCGAAGCGCTCGTCACTGAAGAAGTGGTAGCGGGTGAGCTTCTTCTTGTTGTCGATGTACTCCGACTTCCCGTGGCTGAGGATCATGTCGTAGATCCTCTGGAAGGCGGTGCGGGTGACCTTGGGGTTCTTGCGGACGATTTCGAGGTAGTCCTCGAAAGAGCCCTCCCAGTTGAGTTCCGCGTAGGTCTTCACGTCCTGGAACGCGGCGATTCTGGAGACCCACGAGCCCTTCTCAGCGTCCTTCATGTCTCTCCCTCGTAGCCTCACAGGAGGACGCGAGGACTCGCGTGCTTCCGGGGGGCCAACATGGTGAACCTGGAGGGCTGGAAGGCCATTCCACACCCACTCCGAAGAGGTCCCAGGCGACGACAATCGCGATGCTTCAGCCCCTTCGGGACCCCGCCGCGGAGTGGGACCGCGCGTTCGGCTCGTGTCGGAGGGGAGCCGCCCTCCTCCACGGGGTGAAAAGGCACTTCGATTATAAGGACCCTGACGCGCGCTGGGAGGAGCCCCCCCGGTGCGATGTGTCCGGTCCCACCTCACCCAAGCGCGTACTTCCCGACGCTTGGGCTTCCGCTGGAGGACATCCCGTCCGGGCAAGCCCTCACTGTGGGGCGGCGTCCGTGTCCGCTCCACATGTCGGCGTGACGGCCGGCGCACCGGTTCCATCCCGCCCAGAAGGGTGCGTAACGGCGCGAATCCCATGCTGCCCGGGGAAGTGATTCCCGAAGAATCAGAGGGCAGGCGGGCGGGCACCGGGCAGGTGGGAGGGACGCTGGCTTGGCTTTGAGCCCTGCCTGCGTATCCTCGCGCGCGCCATGGTTCCCGCTTCGAGTCCCGCCGCCCTCGCTTCCCCTCCCGCCGCCGTGCCCGGTCTGTCCGCGGTGCCCGCACCCCAGCCCGAGCCGTCCACCCGGTGGTTGGTGGGACTGCTGCTCCTGGCGGCGCTCCTGCCCCGGTTGGGGGTGTTCTTCATCAACGAGAACCTCTTCGGGGACGCGGTGGTGCGCACGGAGCTGGCGGAGCGGTGGCTGGCCAACCCCCACGTCATCACGTCCTACAAGGACGGCACGTTCCAGTTCGGGCCCCTGCACCTGTACCTGGTGGGCGCGGTGCTGTCGGTGTTCGAGCGCGACGTGGCGGGCCGGCTGGTGAGCCTGTTGTTCGGGGTGGCGTCGGTGGTGCCGCTGTTCGCGCTGACGCGGAGGCTGTTCGGCTGGCGCGCGGGCGTGGCCGCGGGGCTCGCCTTCAGCGCGTGGGGCATGCACCTGCAGTTCTCCACCACCGCGGGCAGCGAGGCGGTGTCGCTCTTCTTCATGCTGGCGGTGTTCGCGCTGGTGGCGGAAGGGGTGGAGGAGAACCGCTTCCAGCCGCTGTTCTGGGGCGCGGTGCTGCTCAACTTCGCGTGCGCGCTTCGCTACGACGCGTGGATGTACATCCCGCTCATCACGGTGGCGCTGGTGTTCAGCAGCGAGGACCGGGTGGCGTCCCTGACGCGCGCGGTGGGCTTTGGCCTGGTGTGCCTGCCGTTCCCGCTGTTGTGGATGCAGGGCAACGAGCTGGCGCACGGCGACCCGTTCTTCCCCATCAAGGCGGTGGAGGACTTCCACAAGCAGTGGGTGTCCGACTCGGGCGGCGCTGGGGGCGCGCTGGGCTGGCGGCTGCAGCAGCTGGGGTTCTGGCCCGCGGTGGCGCTCTTCACGCTGACGCCCGGCGTGGCGCTGCTGGGCGGGGTGGGCATGGTGCGCGCGTGGAAGAAGCACCCGGAGACGCGCTGGCTGGTGGTGATGGCGGTGCTGCCCACGCTGTACTTCACCCTGCGCGCGGCGGTGCTCCTGAACTTCGTGCCCCTGGCGCGCTTCACGGTGACGCAGCTGGTGCTCCTGCCGGTGTTCATGGCGCCGGGCCTGGCTGCGCTGGTGGGCAACAAGGGGGCCTTCGCGCGCCGCGCGGTGGTGGGCGTGAGCGGGGTGCTGGCGGTGGTGATGCCGGTGGCGCTGGGCATCTACACCTTCCGCACCGAGGGCGGGCTGCATGACTCGCTGCGCCCGGTGAGCCCCACGTCCACGAACCCCGTGGCTGTGATGCAGGTGGCGCGCTACCTCAAGGAGGAGGTGGCGGCGAAGGGCGGCGCGGCGGCCATCGACGATGATCCGCGCTACATGGACCTGCAGGTGGCCTTCTTCTCCACGCTGCCGGAGATGCGCATGGCGCGCGTGCGCTGGGACACCTTCCGCCAGCGCATGGAGGACGCGCGGCCGGAGGTGCTGGTGCGCTTCGACGGCGGCAAGCTGGTGAAGGACCCGGGCGTGAAGCTGGAGGGGCGCACGCTGACGCTCGACGGCGTGGCGTACCAGGAGCAGGACGGCTTCTCGGCGCCGCTGCACGTGTACCGGCGCCAGCCGTAGTGCGTCCGGGCTTCCCGGAGGCGCTGCTCAGCCCTCCGGGTCGTAGTCGTCATCGTAGCCGTACTCGTTCTTGGGGCGGTGCGCGTCCAGCCAGCCCTGCAGGATGAACTGCGCGGCGAGCTGATCGATGACCTCCCGCCGCTTCTCCCGGCGCACGTCCGCCTCCAGGAGGGTGCGCTGGGCGGCCACGGTGGACAGCCGCTCGTCCCACAGCTCCACGGGCAGTCCGAGCGCGCTCTCCAGCACCTGCGCGAACTTGCGCGAGGCCTCCGCGCGGGGCCCCTCCGTGCCGTTCATGTTGAGGGGCAGCCCCAGGACGAAGCGCGTCACCTCGTGCTCCTTCACGAGCCGGGACAGCTCCGCCAGGTCCCCCTTGAGCGACGTGCGCCGCACGGTGGTGACCGCCTGGGCGGTGAGCCCCAGTCCATCCGAGACGGCCACGCCGATGGTCTTGGTGCCGTAGTCGAGCCCGAAGGTGCGCATGGGCGCGGGACTCTAGCCGCAATCCTCCGTTGCGGACCGACCCGTCCGTGGGTGGGGACGCGGCGGGTGGACCCCGTGGGCCAACCCCGCGTTTCGACTCGCCCCGCGCGCCGGTGCGCCCGGCATCGCCGCTGCAATGCCCGTCCGCGTCCGAAGAGACGGCGCGCGGCACCCGGCAGCACCCACTTCAACCCGTCGCGCGGGAGTATCGATGCTCGACATCCTGAAAGGCGTGGCGAACCTGCTGGGCGGTCCGATGACCGCCGTGGCCGACCTGGCGGGGGACGCCCTGGGGCTTCCCCCCGTCCTCACGAACTCCATCAAGACGGCCGCGGGGGTGATGAGCGGCAACGTGATGATGGCGGCCAGCGGCGCGCTGGGCGTGGCGGACGAGCTGAAGAAGAACCCATCCGCGAAGACGGAGTACTGCGCGCCCCAGGACGCGGCGAAGGCGGGCGCGGGCTACGCGAGCTCCGCTTCGTCGGGCGCTTCTTCGCAGGCGGGGGGCACCCCTGGAAGCCGCAGTCCGCTGGACCCCAAGCTGCTGGACTACGCGGACTCGCTGCGCACGCTGGAGGCGAACTTCGGCTACCTGGACCTGCTGGACGGCAAGAAGGACGGCTCGCTGTCGCACGCGGACCTCCAGCGCATCTCCCAGGACAAGAACGTGTCGCCCTCGCTCCGGGACGCGGCGAGGTTCCTCGTCGACAACCGCGCCTTCTTCGAACAGGTGGACACGGCGAAGAAGAGCCTCCTGACGCTGAAGCTGCCGGGCATGAACGATGACCGCATCGAGCTGATGGGCCTCCAGCAGGAGTCCAAGCGGCTGGCCGCGGAGTTCGCGAAGTACGGGCGTCCGGAGCGGCCGGGCCGTCCGTCCCCCTCCCCGAAGGATTGTGAGCCGACGCCGTCGGACTGCGCGCCGCCCACGACCGGCGGTGGCCCCCGGCCGGGCAGCGGGGCAGGGCGGCCGGGCACCGGAGGCACGGGCCGGCCGGGCAGCGGCACGGGGG